>CAMBGL010000068.1 GCA_945866155.1 Bifidobacterium breve | reverse complement strand
CTTGGCAAATGATCTGGCGAAGGGGGAGAAGCTCATTGATCCAGAACTCGTTATCTTCTCCTTGCCGACTCAGCACCTACCCTTGGTCATAGAGGCTGAATATTTACTAAACCCAAGGTCGACATTTATAGATATTGGTAGCGTTAAGATCAATCCTTTACAGATAGTTTCGGCTTCAAAGCTACCTTTGGCTCAGTTCGTAGCCACACACCCCATGGCAGGGCGTGAAATAGGTGGTCCTGAGTCGGCACGAGGTGATCTTTTTGAAGGGCGTAGTTGGGTTTTGACCCCACAGGGCAGTTCTACAGAGTCGATAGATCGGGCTAGAAAACTGGTCGAACTTTTAGGTGCTACCCCGGTAGTGATGGATGCCTCGGAACACGACAAGGCGGTTGCTGCGATATCTCACCTGCCTCAAATCCTCTCCTCACTGCTTGCAAAGCAGCTCCAGGAGTTTCCTGATGAGTGGCTGGCGCTGGCGGGTCAGGGGTTGCGAGACACGGTTCGCATTGCGGGCTCCGATCCAAAGTTATGGCAAGAAATTATTTCTATGAATCGTGAAAAAATTGCACCTATTTTGCATGCCCTCATTGATGATCTCCAATCATTTGAAAAACTTCTACATAGCGCTAGCGATTATTCATTAGAGATTGGTGCTTTTATTGAAGAGGGACGCGTCGGTCGCGCGAAGATTCCAGGAAAACATGGAGGCAAGGCACGCAATTATTCGTATCTGCCTATCGTAATTCCTGATGCTCCTGGAAATCTCGCTGCAATATTTAATATTTGTGCGCAGATTGATGTCAACGTTGAAGATTTATCAATAGAGCATTCACCAGGACAACTCACTGGTCTCATCACATTAGGACTCTCAGAACAAGGTGCAGCGAAATTGTCAGAGCATTTGATTACTAAAGGATGGAATGTCCATCCAGTGCGCAAATAGAGAATAGACTGACCTTATGGCCATAGTCGTAGCAATAGATGGCCCAAGTGGAGCTGGCAAATCAAGTACTTCTCGTGCGATAGCGCAAAGAGCGGGCTGGAATTATTTAGATACTGGCGCGCTATATCGCGGTGTTACATGGTTAGCTCTGGAGAAAAAAGTTGAAAGTGCGAAAGATATTCTCAAAGAGTTAGGACGCGCGCCTCTTCGCTTTGTTGCAAATCCAATATCGCCATCAATCTTTGTCGGCGACACAGATGTATCGCAACAGATTCGAAGTGATGAAGTTACAGATGCTGTTAGCCGTATCAGCGCAATGCCTGAGATACGCGCCGAACTCCTCAATGTTCAGCGATCAATGATTAATGATGCAGAACGTGGAATTGTTGTTGAAGGTCGCGATATCGGAACTGTAGTTTTCCCAAAAGCGCCACTAAAGATCTACCTGACTGCTGATTTAGATGCACGTGCAGACCGGCGAGAAAAAGAACTGCCTATTGATAGAGATGTCGCAGAAGTAGCGCAATCATTGAGCGATCGCGACCATACGGACTCGACTCGATTAGTATCCCCACTTGCTCTGGCACCAGATGCCGTAGAAGTAGATTCCACATTGCTATCACTGGAGGAAACGGTTGAGCGTATTTGGGAGATTCTCAAAGAGCGTTCACTTCTAGGTTTACCAATCATTGCAATACTGGGGCGACCAAATGTTGGAAAATCAACTCTAATCAATCGATTTATTGGTCGTCGTGAAGCAATTGTTGAAGATACTCCCGGCGTAACTCGTGATCGCGTTCAGTACGAATGCGAATGGGGGGGTCGACGTTTTATTGTTATGGATACGGGTGGTTGGGAATCCAAACCGGATGGAATTTCAGTTCAAGTAAGTGCTGGTGCAGAACTTGCAATGCAAGAAGCAGATGTATTGGCATTTGTAGTAGATGCACAAGTTGGCGCTCTTGATGAAGATGACATTTTGGTACAAGAGTTACGTAAAGCAAAGAAGCCAACTATTCTCGTTGCAAATAAGGTAGATGGCGAACGCGAAGAATCTGATGCACATGCACTCTGGAATCTGGGACTCGGTGAACCATATTTCGTTTCAGCACTTCACGGTCGAGGTAGCGGAGATTTACTAGATCGTCTCATCGAAGTTTTACCTGAAGTCGGTGGCGCACAATATAACGATGGTTATCGACGGGTTGCACTCATCGGTCGCCCCAATGTTGGTAAATCAAGTTTGCTCAACGCACTCGCTGGTGAGAATCGCGCAATTGTTGATGATGTTGCCGGAACAACTCGTGACCCAGTTGATGAACTTATTGAATTCGGTGGGTCAATCTGGAGATTTGTCGACACAGCTGGCCTACGTAAACGCGCTAATCAAGCATCGGGAACTGACTACTACGCAACGCTTCGAACACAAGCAGCGTTGGAGCGATGCGAAGTTGCAGTAGTGGTTCTAGATGCGTCGATTCCAATTTCGGAACAGGACCTTCGCGTCATCACCATGGTTGAAGAGGCTGGCAAGGCGATGGTTATTGTGATGAACAAGTGGGACTTAGTCGATGAAGATCGCAGAGACCAACTTGACCGCGAAATCGATAGACATCTCGACCAAGTTGAATGGGCTCAGCGAGTCAATGTTGCGGCTAAGACTGGTTGGCACCGAGATCGATTAGCCCCAGCACTTCGCACCGCACTCGATAGTTGGGAGCGAAGAGTTCCAACCGCTAAACTCAACTCATTCCTTGGCGCTCTCATCGGCGCGACCCCACCACCTGTACGAGGCGGAAAGCAACCAAAGATTTACTACGCAACACAGGCCGGCATCGCCCCGCCGAAATTTGTGGTCTTCTCGAGTGGCTGGATTGAGGCCTCTTACCGTCGCTTTATAGAGCGACGTTTACGCGAAGAGTTCGGCTTCCCAGGTACTCCTGTCATGGTTGCGATTCGGGTAAAAGAGCGCGATTAGTATGAATAGATCTCTGCTCACGATTCCTAACGCTCTAACTTTTCTTCGGGCCCTCGGGATTCCACTCTTTCTCTACCTAGCGCTATCGCTAGAGGCTGATGGGTGGGCGATATTTGTATTGGCCCTTGGGGGAGCCACAGATTATTTCGATGGAAAATTGGCACGCGCGTGGGGTCAAGAATCACGCTTTGGAGAATTAGCTGATCCCGCAATTGATCGTTTCTACATCGTTGCAACACTTGTTGCCCTCGTTTTGCGCGATGCAATTCCTTTATGGATTGTCATCGTGCTTCTGGGACGAGATGTAATTCTGGGAATTTTGACCATTGCGCTGAAAACTCGTGGCCACGGTCCTATGAGCGTTACCTATTTAGGCAAGGCTGCAACCTTCAACCTTATGTATGCCTTTCCATTTCTCCTCTTAGCTCTGCAGGAGTCATGGATCGGAACATTGGCATTCGTTCTGGGATGGTGTTTTGCTATCTGGGGAATCGCCCTCTACATTTCTACCGGTATTTCATATTTTGCAAAAGGTATTGATCTTTATCGTTACGGAAAGCGAGTTAGGTAAATGTCACAGATTCCTGATGGATTGCATTACACAAAAGAGCATGAGTGGGTTGAGGCAACATCGAATGATTCTGTTCTTCGAGTTGGCATTACAGATTTTGCGCAGAGCGCACTTGGTGACATTGTCTATGTGCAAATACCGAAGGTTGGCGAGAATGTTTCTGAAGGAAAGGTTTGCGGTGAAATTGAATCAACAAAAAGTGTTTCAGAAATTTTTTCACCCGTCACAGGTTCTGTCACTGCTGTCAATGAGGCCCTAGTGGCAAATCCTGAAATTATCAACTCCGATCCATATAACAAAGGTTGGCTCCTTGAAATCACAGTGAGCGCACCAGCTTCAGAGCTTATGAGTGCGGCGGAATACGCGACTTTTACCGCTTGACCTAACGCCATTGACTCTCTAGTGTCACCCTTAAGTTGAAGGTGATGGAGGTGGAGAGCAATGAATGCAGCAGAATCGCAGAGCGAGCTCACATCAACAATCCATCTAGGTGTTCGAGGCGTTACGCATAATTCGCCAGCGAAAACACTCGAAGATTTGTTATCTAGTCTCGATGAAAAATCTCAAGAAATCGTGCGAGAAATTGCGCAATCAGCTGGTGATAAGGCAATGGTCGTCATTGCACGTGGTCCTCAAAAAGGATCACGTTTTCTCATCACTTCTGAAGGCGTGAGTATCGGAAGATCAACAGAGAGTGCAATCTTTCTCGATGATGTAACGGTCTCTCGTTCACATGCGCAGATAAAGAGAGAAGAAGGTGGTTCATTCGTTTTAATAGATAACTCGAGTCTGAATGGCACTTACCTCAACAATGTTTCGGTCCAAAAGAATCTCTTGAAAAGTGGAGATGAAATTCAAATTGGTAAGTTCCACTTTGTTTTCATCGGTAGTACAAAGTAAAAAGCACTAAGTATTCATATCCATTATCTATAGGGGAGAATTAAAGATGGCAGTTCCAGCGAGAGCCTATTTGAGCATCGGTGAAGTACTCACAAAGTTACGTGGGGATTTTCCAGATATAACAATCTCAAAGATTCGATTTCTTGAATCGGAAGGCTTGATTGACCCGCAGAGAACACCATCTGGTTACCGAAAGTTCACAAGTATTGATCTAGAGAGATTGCGCTATGTCCTCCTTGCTCAGCGCGACCAATACCTGCCTCTCAAAGTCATCAAAGAAAATCTTGATGCGATGGATCGTGGGCTTGAGCCAACCTCAACAATTGGGGGAGTAGCGACTCCGCGTCCAGTTCTAGGTCTTGCCACTATTGATGGAGAGATGGCAGCTAGTTCATTCGGTGCAACAAATGAGATGCGACTTTCTCGCGAAGAGCTACTCAAAGCAAGTGGTCTAACTGAGGATCAACTAGTTGAACTCGAGTCATATGCCATGATTTCAATTCGCGGACGTCACTATGACAGTGATGCACTAGCTGTTGCGAAGGCTGTTACCGAGATGGCAAGTTTTGGAATTGAATCACGTCACTTGCGTTCATTTAGATCAGCTGCAGATCGAGAGATTGGACTAATCGAACAAGTCATCACTCCATTGATTCGTCAGAAGAGCGCCGAATCGAAAGCGCGCGCCGAAGAAGTACAACGCGAGATTGCATCCCTTTCAATTCGACTCCATGCCGCTCTAGTACGTGGTGGTCTCCACCGACTTCGCTAATGCTTATACCGATGGAAGTTGTCGGCGTTCGAATTGAGATGCCCTCCAATCAACCGATAGTTTTACTCAAAGAAATTGATGGCTCGCGCTTCCTGCCAATTTGGGTAGGCAGTGTCGAAGCGAGTGCGATTGCATTTGCGCAGCAGGGGATGAGCCCTCCACGCCCAATGACTCATGACCTCATAGGAAATGTGCTCGACCTTCTTGATACGACACTGACCGCGATTCATTTGACAGAGCTCGTCGATGGAATTTTCTATGCGACCCTGAACTTGCGTGATGCTTCGTCAACGCTGTTGACACTTTCGGCTCGCCCCTCCGATGCGATTGCCTTGGCGCTTCGCACTAAGAGCAATATTTTGGCAACGAGTGAGCTCCTAGATCAGGTCGGTATTGAGATACCGGATCAAGGTGGGGCAGAGGGCGGTACTGGCGAGGAGAGCCAAGAACTTGAGCGATTCAGAGAGTTCCTTGACCAGATAAACCCAGAGGATTTCGCCGGATAAGTCTCAACCTCAAGTAGAGGTTTGGTTCGTGTCGGTGATTGAATCGAGGCCTTGCGACTCCTACATTTGTCTCACTCCCCAAAAGAATCGAGCACTTCCCGTGACTTCCCAAGATCTCGAAATTGGCTACCGTGGCGCAACTGCATGTTCAGCCGCAGGTATTACATATCGACAACTCGATTACTGGGCGCGCACTGGTTTAGTTGAACCAAGTATTAGAAGTGCAAGTGGTTCTGGAACACAACGTCTTTATGGCTTCCGCGATATTTTAGTTCTCAAAATTGTAAAGCGACTTCTCGATGCTGGTGTATCACTTCAAAATATTCGCACTGCTGTTACTTTTCTTCGCAGTCGTGGTGTTACAGAGCTAGAACGCATGACACTTATGAGTGACGGCGCATCAATTTATGAATGCGCGACACCGGATGAAGTAATCGACTTACTCCAAGGCGGTCAAGGAGTATTTGGTATTGCGGTGAGTAAAGTTTGGCATGAGGTTGAGGGTTCACTTTCAACACTTGTTGGCGAGATCAACGGTCAGCCTGTTGGTGGGGAAAGTAACGACGAACTTTCGCAACGTCGAAAGGCGAAAGGCGCCTAAAGCCAATACTCTTCACCCTTCCCATTGAATCAAAGTAGGGGAGTGGTGATGTCGTACAACGGTGAACGCTTTGAAAAGCGTCATATCGGGCCTTCCGGCTCGGACGAGCTGGAGATGTTAACGCTTCTCGGCTACCGCGATATTCAGACTTTCATCAGTGATGTTGTTCCAGCAAATATTGAAATTGCTCAAAAACTTTCGCAAACTTTAGATTCTGC
>CAMBGL010000067.1 GCA_945866155.1 Bifidobacterium breve | reverse complement strand
ATTCCTGCCATCGCAATATCAATGACAATGAGTTGGCATCATTCAATAGATATGTGGATTCATGACACTTTAGATCTATTTGGAATACTTCATCCCACATACTCACCAACTGCTTGGCTTGTCATTGCCTTGACTGCCCCCGTTGTCCTCATCGTTGCATGGCCAATTCATCGCGCAGCAATTCGAAACCTCATGCATCCAACGATGGATAATTTGGTCTCACTTGGATCACTCTGTGCATTTGGTTGGTCTATTTATGCGAACTCAACAGGTGTAGGAGATGTTTACACGGAAGTTGCAGGGGGAGTTATTCTCTTTGTTGTTCTCGGTAGATATCTTGAAACTCGTTCAAAGCGTCGCGCTAGTAGTGCCTTATCAACCTTGCTCTCACTTGGCGCTAAAGAAGTAACAATTATCCGTGGGGGATTGCCAGTAATTTCTTCAATTGAAAATCTACAAATCGGGGATGAATTTGAAGTTCGCCCGGGTGATCGCATCGCAACCGATGGCATTGTTGTTTCAGGTAGTAGCGCAGTTGATAATTCATTGCTTACTGGAGAGTCAGCGCTTATCGATGTAACTATCGGTAGCGCAGTTATTGGCGCTTCCCTCAACCACAATGGTCGATTAGTCGTGAGAGCAACTCGTATTGGTAGCGATACAGAACTAGCAAGAATTACAACGATGGTTGTCAATGCACAGAGCACTAAAGCACCAATTCAACGCCTTGCAGATCGAATAAGTGCAGTCTTTGTTCCTATTGTGACAGTTGGCGCTATCGCAACATATTTCATCTGGCGCTATAACGGATATTCGCTCACACAATCAATATCAGTTGCAATTACTGTATTGGTAATTGCTTGTCCTTGCGCACTTGGATTAGCAACACCTGTTGCTCTCTTGGTTGCATCAGGGCGTGGAGCCCAACGCGGAATCGTTATTCGCGAGCCTCGAGTACTCGAAGTTGCCCGCACAATAGATACCGTCGTATTAGATAAGACAGGAACTCTCACAGCCGGAGTTATGAAAGTACAACAAGCAACAATTGTTCTAGATGCAGGGGCGGTACTTGGTAAGAACTTCGCGGAGTTGATGAAAGAGGCGACAATCCTTTCGAGTGCCCTCTCAATTGAAAGTCAGAATAATCATCCAATCGCTCATGCAATCAGTGCATATGTGTCGGCTCAATCAATCAAGGCAACTACGGTGACAGATTTTTCTGTCTCTCCTGGATCTGGTGCGGCAGGTCGTGTCAATCTTGGAATTCAATCTCCTGTTGTACTCATTGGCTCACCGCAAGCAGTTGCACATGCATCTACAACATTTCATCCTGAAATTACCAATGCGATAACGAAGGCACAATCCGAAGGGCTCACTATTTCTGTTTTGGCTTGGGATGGAGTCGCACTTGCTGTCTTTGCAGTTGGCGATGAGATAAAGGCAGATGCAGCAAAGACTGTGCTTGCCCTTAGAGCAATGGGAATCACACCATGGCTTGTAACAGGTGATAGCTCAGAAGTTGCAGCCAATGTCGCAGCCCTTGTATCAATTGATCCCAGCCATGTAGTGGCAAGTGCAATGCCACAAGACAAGCTAGCCATTGTTGAAAAATTGAAGAGTGAAGGTCATCACGTACTGATGATTGGTGATGGCATCAATGATGCTGCAGCACTGGCTGCTGCAGATTTGAGTATGGCGATGGGCACCGGAACAGATACAGCAATATCGAGTGCGGATATCACCTTGATGCGTACGACATTTTCTAGCGTTATTGATGCCTTGAAGTTATCGAATAAGACAGTTCGAATCATTAGAACAAATCTTGGTTGGGCATTTCTTTATAATGTTATTGGTTTACCAATTGCAGCACTTGGCCTTTTGACCCCACTATATGCAGCCGCCGCAATGGCAGCTAGCTCACTCTTTGTTGTAACAAATTCACTTCGCATCAAATAAAGATAAATAAAAATAGGGACCTAAAAGGTCCCTATTTCAATTGGTAGCGGGGGCAGGATTTGAACCTACGACCTCTGGGTTATGAGCCCAGCGAGCTACCGAGCTGCTCCACCCCGCGTCGGTAGAGCAATCGTAGGCGTTAGGTACGTAAAGACCAAATCGCGTAGAAATTACTGCAGATAATCTCGAATTACTTACGAGATTGTGCAGCAATCGCTGATGCAATTGCAGACTTCAATCGATCTTGTGCGCGTCCATATGCAGTGAAGTCACCCTTTGCAAGTGCTGCTTGTCCATCAGCAAGTGCTTGTTTTGCACTTGCTAGTGCACTTGCTAGTGCGCTATTTGCATTGCCTGTATCAGCACCAGTTGATGAAGTTGTTCCAGTACCACCTGAATTAGTAGATGTTCCAGAATTTCCACCGAATACTTGGTCGAGTGCGCCCTTGAGATCGTTGTCATATCCGATTTGATCACCGAATGAAACAAGAACCTTCTGTAGTAATGGATATGCAGCGCTATTTGCTGTCGCGCGGACATAAACAGGTTGTACATAAAGTAATCCGCCACCTACAGGAAGTGTTAAAAGATTACCGAGCACAACATCAGATCCACCCTGTCGTAAGAGTGATAAAGAATTCGCAACTTCTGGTTTTGCTTCGAAGTTTGATGCAACTTGTGATGGTCCAGCGACGTTTGTACTACGTGGTAATTGCAATACGGTGATTTTTCCGTAATCAGGACCTGAATCTGAATTCACAACCATGAATGCAGATAAGTTTTCACGTCCACCACGAGGCACGAACGGTGTTGTCAAAGAAAACGTTGGCTTCTTGCTTCCTGGCAATTCTAAAGTGAGGTAGTAAGGAGGTTGCGCTCCTGCATTTCCACCAAATGTTGATGGATCGCGAGGTACGCGCCAGAAATCTTGACCACCGTAAAATGCACCAGCAGTTTTGACGTGGTAAGCGCTAAGGATTTCGCGCTGAACACGGAAGAGATCTTCTGGATAGCGGATATGTTCGAGTAGCTGAGCTGAAATTTCCTTCTTAGCTTTTACAGTGCCAGGGAAGGCTTTGCTCCATGTTGCAAGCACTGGGTCTTTCTCATCCCACTGATAAAGGCTAACTGTTCCATCGTAGGCATCTACTGTGGCTTTGACAGAGTTGCGCATGTAATTGACTGTTCTATTTCCTAGGGCAGTAATTGATGTTGAGTTAGTAGTTAGCGCATCTGTTGTTGCATTCGAAAGTACGACCTCTTTTGAATATGGATACCCAGCACTTGTTGTGTAGCCATCGATAATCCAAAGAACTTTCCCATCAACAATTGCTGGATATGAATCTCCATCAAGGGTTAGCCAAGGAGCAACCTTTGCAACTCGATCACGAGGGCTGCGATTGAAAAGAATCTTCGAATCCTTATTTATAAGATTTGAGAGAAGCAGTTTCTGCTCTTGATATCTGAGGGCAAAAACAAGTTTATTGAAGAAGTTACCAACTGGGACTCCGCCAGTTCCAGTGTAAGTGTAATTCTTCTGACCATTTGCAGATGCATCATCTGGATAATCAAATTCAACTGGTGAATCAGTCTTTACCCCACCAATAATTGAGTAATCAGGAACATTCTCACCAAAATAGATACGTGGTTGGAAATCACCGAGTCCCTTTGTTGGAGGCAAATCTCCCACAGCAAAAGATGGTTTTCCATCAGCATCTCGTGCATTTCCAAAGGCTGCGACAAAGCCGAAGCCATGTGTATATACAAGGTGGTCGTTGATCCAGTTACGACTTGGATTTCCATCAATGTTGAGTTCACGAACAGCAACAACTACATCTCGTTCAACTCCATCAACTTTATATCGATCAACATCGAGTGATTCAGGAAATGTGTAATAAGGCTTTATTTGTTGCAATTGACGGAAAGTTGCTGAAAGGACGTTGGGATCCATTAAGCGAATATTTGCAATAGTTGCTGCATCATTTGCTAACTGACCAGCGGATGTAGAGATCGTTGCTTCATAATCTGTAACTTTTACGCCATCTAATCCATAAGCGGCACGGGTCGCATCGATATTTCGCTGAATAAAAGGCGCTTCCTTTGATGACTCACTTGGCTTGACCTGGAATTGCTGAATTGCTCCGGGATAAAGTCCAGCAATCAATATTGAAGAGATAACGAGTAGCGCAGTTCCCGCTGCGGGTAGAACCCATGAGCGGCGAATGATATTTGCAAAAAATAGAAGAGAACAGATGACGGCAATTGCGGCAAGAATTGCTTTTGCAGGAAGGACAGCATTGACATCGGTGTAAGTCAGACCTGTGATGAGTCTGCTCTCTTTGAGTGCAAGTGCGTAGCGATCAAACCAATATGCAACTGCCTTGAGCAAAACAATGAGTCCTAATATGACGGAGAGCTGAACTCGAGCAGCAACAGTGGTGCGATCTTCACGTACTTGAAGTCGAATTCCACCGTAGAGGTAATGAACTGCTGCAGTTGCAATCAAAGTGAGAATAAGTGTTGAGATACCCCATCCAATAAGGCTCTGCCACATTGGTAGACGGAATGCGAAGAAGGAGATATCCATTCCAAATTGTGGATCTTTTATTCCAAATGAGGTTGAATTCTTGAAAAGTAACCAAGTACTCCACAGAGTTGAACCCGATGTGCCAGAGAAATAGAAGAGTGCAGCAACGATAGCTAAAAATACCCAACGACGAATTGGTTCTATCTGTGCTCGGTAGCGTTCAAGATTATCTGCCTCTACTGCAAGTGGAACGTAGAAAGGGCGTTTGCGAAATGCCAGATAAATATTGAGAGAAATTATAAAAGTAGTAACGAGTCCTGCAGCAATAAATAGTCCAACTTTTGTGAAAAGTACTGTGCTCCACACACTCGTGAAATCTACGGACTTGAACCATAACCAATCAGCGTAGAAACCACTGAGTGATAAGACGAAGGCTCCAAGTGCTACAAGGATTCCGATCGTTATTGGAAGTGGACCACGTTTGCGTTGGAAATTGAACTGCTGGTTTGCGCTACTCATCATGCGAGAACGTTAGCGCACCCGTTGCTCTCCTTCATCTGCAGCTTTTCGCGCTTAGATTCGCCTTGAATCAGGCGCAACTGCGCAATGGCATCGCGCAGATTTGTGACGGCAATTACTCTCATATCCTTTGGAATCCGGGTGAGGTCATAGCAATTCTCGATTGGGCTCAAGAAGATAGTCGCACCTGCGCGCTGAGCGGCAATCATTTTCTCAGCGATGCCACCTATCGGACCGATAGTTCCAGTTGGCGAGATTGTGCCAGTTCCAGCAAGGTGGTTATCTCCCAAGATACTTTCTTGCGTTAGTAGTTCAACAATTCCAAGTGCAAAAACAAATCCACCACTGGGGCCACCAGTTTTTCGCACATCAAAGGAAATATCTTCAACACGAATCGGAGCCAAATTGCGAGCGTTCTTACTTGAATTTAGATAATCGATTGCTGCAACGATTGATGAATTTTGTGAACTTTTCATCTCTTTATTGGAGGCAATTCTCTCGGCTTTAGCAGTTGTTCCAACTCGATAGATTGCAGAACGCGGGTAAATAACTCGATCACCCTTTATCCATGTGTAGAGAACTTCTGGACCGTACACACGCGAATCAGGATCTGAGACAAGGATTGAAAGCAGATCTAGGCGAGCATTGGTAGGAAATATTGGCTGGCCTGTAATTTTGATTGTGGAATCAAAAATATTAACAGCATTTCCTGGCATAAGTACGACATAAGGCAAAGGGATAAGAACAGAGCCAATGAGAAAGAGCGAGAGCGTTATTTTTACTGCGAGTGGAAGTGGGGAGAATCGCATCAGAGACTATTTTTGAGGATTGTTTTCATCAGTGCGTTTAGTCTGCCCAGATGTTTCATTTGGAAGAGAACCGAGTTTTTGTTGCTGCGCTAATGATTCTTGAAATTTTTGAAACTGACCCACGGATCGAGTTGTTTCTTGCTCAAAGCGCCCCTGAAATTTCGTGACCCACAAAACGTAACCAAGTGCTCCTATGAGGGCAGATAGGGGGACTAGCCACCAAATGAGGGCGATGAATGCACTGGACATAGCGCCTATCTTAGTGGCGACGGGAAGAAAACTCGCATTGAGATTGTTGGAATAAATAGTGCCGCATTTTGCGAAGATGAGAGGATAGTGACTATGAGCGCGATGGGTTTTACACCTGATGATTCAGATGAAAATAAAGCTAACGAGCCAGAAGATTCTGCCGACTTTGCAGCGATGATAAAAGATATGCAAGAAAAGATTGCAGAACAATTTCAAAATCTTGGTGTTAGTGCTGATTTCAATCCACTTGGTTTTATCAGCCAATTCACACAAAGTGCATCCGGTGATGGTGCAACTACAGAGGCGCTTCCTAAAAATATTGTTGCTGATACAGCTAAAAAATTTGTTCAAGCACACGGCTCTTCTCCCATTGGCGCAAATGATGTAGCGCAAATCCAGGAGGCGCTCTCAATTGCAGAACTTTGGTTAGATGATGCAACCTTTTTCTCACCTGCAACTGTCCTTCCAACTAATAACGCCCTAAGTCGAATCGACTGGGTCAATGCAACTCTTCCTGGTTGGCAGAGCATGGTTGAACCACTCGCTGGCGGCTTTGCGGGAGCAATAAGTGAACTCCTAGATAATGCGATGCAAGCACAAGCAGGTGAAGGAGAAGCAGAAGCTCTCAATATTCCAGTAGGAGCAATTGCGGGGCTGCTGCGCTCATT
>CAMBGL010000066.1 GCA_945866155.1 Bifidobacterium breve | reverse complement strand
AATTAGAGAGTGGTGAGAAAGCCGTCATCCCTGGACTTGAACAAATAGATACAGTCAAAGTTGTCGATGCTTCCGGTTATGTTGTGGCTACGCCAGATCGCAAGGAACTTCGCCGAGTTCAAACTCCTCAAGGATTTTCTCGCCAACTACTAGTTGATGCGCATGCATCACATAACGATGCAACAGATGATGGCGCACTCGTTGAAAGTATGGGCGTAAAAGTCAAGGTCATTCAAGGTGAAGAACGCGCTCTAAAAATTACAACGCCCGCCGATCTTTCAATCGCTCTTTCATATCTTGGTAGAGCTTCAGAATTTAGAAGTGGCGTTGGTGTAGATGCTCATACATTTGCACAAGGTAAGCCACTCTGGCTTGCAGGTATTGAGTGGCCAGATGAAATAGGAGTTGAAGGACACTCTGATGGAGATGTTGCGGCGCATGCAATATGTGACGCACTCTTTGCAGCAAGTGGACTTGGTGATCTTGGTAGTAATTTCGGTGTAAATCGTCCTGAATATGCCGGTGCATCTGGTGCGCAATTACTCAAAGAAACTTTGGCCATGATTACAAAAGCGGGTTACGCAATTTCACATGTATCAGTGCAAATAATTGCTAATCGACCAAAATTAGGGCCGCGCAGAATTCAAGCAATTGAAGCGCTATCGAAAGCGCTAGGCGGAGTATCAGTTTCATTATTAGCAACAACAACCGATGGAATGGGTCTTACAGGTGAAGGAAAAGGCATTGCAGCGATTGCATCGGCGTTGATTACTCGAAAATAGGTAATTCGCCCATAGAATTTCATAACTCCCAATTCAAGAACTACCAAAGAGAAGCCCAAGGTTGAAATGGCCAGCAAGTCAAAGAAAAATGCAGTAAAGAAAGAGTCTTTTTTACCCCTAGTTGCAACCTCAATCCTTCTTGGCGTATTCGCTCTGATGCAAAACAGATATGGTCAATTTTCGGACGTTCGAGGCTTTTTTGGAATGCACTTTATGGATGGACTGCATCATTGGCCGTATTCAGAACATACCCTCACGGGATCCACTGAAAAGATGCATGCAGTCGAGTACCCAGTGATAACTGGCTTAGTCATGTGGCTGCTCACTTATCTAATTCCAAACTCAGATACAGCAATTTATGATTATTACACCCTAACTGCCGTTACACATATGGTTTTATTAGCAATCAGCGCTTATCTGATCAAAGTAATATCGAACAAGAAAACTGCTTACTACTTTATATTCGCTCCAGCGGTTCTATATTCTTTGTATCGGAACTGGGATATTTGGGCATTAGTTCCAATGCTTGGGGCAATTCTTCTTTTCGAACGTAAGAAATATACACAAAGTGCGTGGCTCTTATCTTTATCAATTGCCACTAAGTTTTTCCCAGTAGTTCTGCTTCTCCCTATCGCAATTATCCTTTTCCGTAACAAACAAATATCAATCTTTTTCAAATATTCTCTAACAGTTCTTTACTCTTGGGTACTAATCAATCTTCCATTTGCTCTCATAGATTTCAAAGGCTGGGCTTATTTCTATGAGTTTAGCTACAAACGAGGGTTAGGATCAGCTTCGATTTATGAAATAGTTTCGATTTTAATTCCCTCAATCACTTTTTCATCAATTTATTACTACATTTTTAATATTGGAATTTTTACTTTGTTGATAACTTACATGTTCAAAATTCGAGTAATCCCATCGTTGGCCGAATCATCCTTTTTTGTCATTTTTGCATTCATTCTTTTTACAAAACAATATTCAATGCAATATGTAATTTGGCTGGCTCCATTAGCAGTAATTTGCATGGATAAGATTGCAAAAAAACATAAAGAGATTCTGATCTATATTTATGTCCTGTGGCAGGCTAGCGAATTAGCTTTTCAGTATTCATTTTTCCAGAAGATTTTGACTGATGCCTATGCAAAATCTGAGACCCCTATGACAATTGCAGTTTCAAATACCACTTATGCATCAATTGGAGCAGTTCGATATATCGTTGCAGTCCTATTTGCACTGCTACTGGCGAAATATTTATTTGAAGCAAAAAAAGCTAATCAAGGGCAAAAATAGCCAATACTCATTGCATCGGCCGCTATTTTTAGGGATTCAACACACTCACGGTAGACTCATCACATGAGTTCGCTATCGCTATATGACACGCTAACTCGCACAACAACACCATTTTCTCCAGTGGTCGTAGGTAAAGCGTCAATCTATATCTGCGGTGCAACTGTTCAAGGCGCCCCACATATTGGCCATATTCGAAGCGGTGTGAACTTTGATATTTTGCGACGCTGGCTAACAAAGAGCGGTTATGACGTAACTTTTATTCGCAACGTCACTGATATTGATGACAAGATTTTACATAAAGCAGTCCATGAAGAAATGCCTTGGTGGGCACTTGCTATGAAGTACGAGCGCGCATTTAGCGCTGCATACACAGCTTTGAATGTTGCTCCTCCAACATATGAGCCACGAGCAACTGGGCACATAACGCAGATGATTGAACTTATGCAATTACTTATTGAAAAAGGCGCTGCATATGCACCGGGTAATGGCGATGTTTATTTGGATGTTCGCAAACTCTCTTCTTATCTCACTCTTTCTCGTCAAAAGTTGGATGATTTACAACCGGCTGCAGATGCCGATGAAGTAAATAAGAAAGATCCACGCGACTTTGCATTATGGAAAGGCGCTAAAGCAGGTGAGCCATCATGGCCAACTCCTTGGGGTCCGGGGCGTCCTGGTTGGCATTTGGAATGTTCTGCAATGGCACATGCCTACCTTGGTGAGACTTTTGATATTCACGGTGGTGGATTAGATCTTGTATTTCCTCACCATGAAAATGAGATTGCACAATCCGAATCTGCCGGTTACGGCTTTGCCAAGCGTTGGATGCACAATGCCTGGGTGACGCAATCTGGTGAGAAGATGAGTAAGTCACTTGGAAATACATTGCAAGTTACTGAAATCCTCAAGCGAGTGCGCGGAATTGAATTGCGCTGGTATCTAGGAAGTGCTCACTACCGTTCAATGTTGGAGTATTCAGAAGCGGCGCTCGATGAATCAGCGACAGCATTTAGACGTATCGAAGCATTCCTACATCGCAGTATTGAAGTTATTGGCACACTACCAACGCCTGTAATTAGTTCTGTATTCGCCGATGCGATGAATGATGATTTAGCAGTTCCAACCGCGCTTGCTTCAATTTCTGAGAACTTGCGCACAGGAAATACTGCAATTACAGAAGGAAATAAAGCTCTCATTGCGCAAAGCGCTAACGAGATTCGTGGAGCGCTAGAAGTACTTGGTTGCGACCCATTCGATGCTGCCTTTGCTCAATCTGCAGGAGCGGATCTAACAGAGGCTCTCGATGGTGTTATCCAATTAGCGCTAACTCAACGCGCAGCAGCACGTGAGCGAAAAGATTTTGCAGCATCAGATCAAATAAGAGATGGTTTATCTGCATTAGGAATAACGATTGAAGATACTGCACAAGGGCCACGATGGTCGATCTCACGAAGTGAAGGCGAATAACAATGGCCGGTAATTCAAGTCGAAAAGGCGCAGTGCGCGGATCTAAAAAAGGTCCATCGGGTGGCACTGGCGGAAATAACAAACGTCGTTTAGAAGGTAAAGGTCCAACACCTAAGGCGGAAGACCGTCCGTATCACGCAGCTGCAAAGCGTAAAAAAGCTGCAGAGAAAAAGGGCGACAAAGTAACGACAACGCGTCGTCCAAGTGATGCGCGACCTGAAACTACTCGATCAACTTCACCGCGCGCTAGTGCTGCGCGTAGTGATCGCGGACGTAGCGATCGCGGTAAGGGCGAAATTGTTTCAGGTCGTAACGCAGTACTTGAAGCGCTTCGTGAAAATGTTCCAGCAACAGAACTATTAGTTGCACGTAGTATCGACGTGGATGATCGCGTTGCTGAGTCATTGCAACTAGCACTTCACCACGGACTACCAATTCGTGAGAGTCATCGCGCAGAGATTGAAGGAATTTCACCCAATAGCCAAGGAATCATTCTTGCTATCAAGCCATATCAATATTCAAGCTTTGAAGAAATTTCACAGCGCGCAAAACATCCGGCACTTATCGTCGCACTCGATGGCGTAACTGATCCGCGTAACTTAGGTGCAATTGTTCGTACTGCTGCAGCATTCGGGGCAGCGGGAGTTGTTATGACAGAGCGCCGCGCTGCAGGAATGACTGCATCTGCATGGAAGAGTTCTGCCGGAGCAGCAGCTCGAATGCCTATTGCTCAAGTAACGAACTTAGCTCGCACTATTGATGAAGCAAAACAAAATGGCCTCTTTGTTGTTGGCCTCGATGGTGAATCAGATATAAAAATCAATGAGATGAAGGTTGCTACAGAGCCACTCATGATTGTTGTTGGAAGTGAAGGAAAAGGTCTTGCACGCCTTACACGCGAGAAGTGCGACCTTGTCATCTCAATTCCAATCAATGCCTCGACTGAATCCCTCAATGCATCGATTGCCACTGCCATTACGCTCTTTTGGATAGATCAAGAGCGCCAAAAGTAATTTCGGAGAAGAAATGTTGTATGAGCGTTTAATTATCTGTGGAGATTCCTTCAGCGAAGGAATGAGTGACCAAGTAATAAATGGTAAATATCGAGGTTGGGCAGATCGAGTTGCCGATGTAATGGCACAAGCTAATCCGAATTTTACCTATGTAAATTTGGCTGTTCGAGGAAAGCTTGTACAGCAAGTCATTGCTGATCAAGTGCCACAGGCAGAGAAATTCATAACGGGTAAAAACACATTAGTAACATTTCATGCAGGTGCAAATGATGCACTGCGACCAAATTATAATCCAGAATTAGTCTTGCCTCTCTATTCAGATGCGGTGCGCAAGTTGGCAGCAACAGGTGTCACCCTGATGTTATTTACCGTTTTAGAGCGAACAGGTAATGCGGGTAAAGCAGCAGATTTGTGGGCTGCACGCTTTCATGCATTCAATGAAAACGTTCGCGCAGTTGCACAAGAAGTTGGAGCAATCGTTGCCGATGCTAATGAAGAGTCATTCTTCAATGACAGACGCTTCTTAGCTTTTGATCGACTTCACCTCAATCCAATGGGACATGATCGCGTTGCACAAGCGGTATTAGAAAAACTTGATTTGCCGAGTAATCCCAATTGGCGCAAACCATTACCGCCGACGCGAAAAACTCCATGGTTGCGCAGCAAAGTAAATAACGTTGCATGGTTTCTTACCTTTGCACTGCCATGGCTATGGCGACGTGCGCGTGGGAAGTCATCTGGAGATGGACGAATAGCTAAGTACCCAGAGCCAATTTCTTGGCCCATCAACTAAAGGCTAAGAAAGCGTTGTAACGCTCCATTGCCATGTATGTGTACCTGTAGCAATCAGATACTTCTCTAAAGTATCTGGTCCACAAGAAGCCGTACCGACTCCGCGATGCGCAGCGTCAATATGAACAACAACATTGCCACAAGCATTTACTTGGTAGTCGTGAGTTGCATCAGCTAAATCAACAGCGCGGTTGGGTGTGACAGATACTTGATGTGGCTTAGCCAAATCAATTCGAAGACCAGCACCCGTTGGATCCGTTACTTCAAACCAACGCACACCATTATGTCCACCGTTTTCTTGTGGTCGAACATATGGAATGTATTGATTATCAATAGTTGAGTTCCAGCGATGAATGCGTCCAATTTTTCTATCTGGATAGCTCTCGTGAGGTCCATTTCCAAACCAAGTGAGATCGGTAAGTCCACCACTGAGTTCGAAGTTAGTTCCAACACGGGCGACATCGCTCAGTTCCTTTGGAAGAACAACGCTTTCACTTACTGTGAAACCATTTTCAATCGGAGTGAGAACTTGGGTATGCTTTATTGCAAATCCGGTACTAGTTTTCCATAAGCACTTAATAGTGACCTTGTTAGTACTTTCAGTAACGGTACATTCTTCGCGAGTGAGTTCACGTAATCCCCAACGCTCCCACCGAGTTGAAATATGACCGATTCGATCATTATCGGTGGGCGCTCTCCATAATGAAAGTACAGGTGCGACTAATCCAAATGGAAGTTGAATTTCGGCATATTCATTTATCACGCCATCGAATTCATCCGATGGTTGCACAGTTACTTTAGTTTTTGTACGCGATGTAAGAGCAATCTGGCTCCAGCTCACTTCAGCCATCGTTGATGACCATGCAGTACTCGTCTTTGTGTGAATAGTGAATGTAACGAAGCGTTCGCCCTTACCTTCTGCTTTCGAAAGGTCTGCGGACTTGATCGTAAATGCTGCCTTTTTACGAGGCCCAACAGTTGGGACTTTTGCAACTCCACCATCTAAAACAAGGCCATCGCAGGTGATAGACCAATGAATTTCAAAGGCAGATAAGTCACTGAAGAATTGCTTATTAAAGATTTCAAAGCGACCAGTGCTTGCACTCTTTGCAGTAATTACCGCAGGCGCCGCAAGTGCCTTCATTTCATGCATCGCTGGCTTTGCAGTGCGGTCTGGGAAAACCATTCCATCACAAACAAAGTTGCCATCATGAATTTTTTCGCCAAAGTCTCCACCGTATGCAGCGTGAATAGTTCCATCGGGCAATAACTGATCTAGGCCGTGATCCCAGAATTCCCAGATAAATCCACCTTGCATGCCAGGAGTCTTTTCAATGAACTCCCAATACTCTGCAAGTGTTCCATTGCTATTTCCCATTGCATGCGAGTACTCACACATAATAAATGGACGATCTTGCTTACCAGATTTTGA
>CAMBGL010000065.1 GCA_945866155.1 Bifidobacterium breve | reverse complement strand
AGAAACTTTTCTTCAAACGCTCAAGAGTGGAACGCAAATCTTTGATGTTGCTAGTACTGCGCTGAAGAAGTCGAAGAAGAATATTTTGCCTGGTGAAGAAGTTTTCAAGTTACACGATACTTATGGTTTCCCATTCGATTTAACATTGGAAATGGCTCGCGAAGAAGGCTTAGAGATTGATGCCGAAGGTTTCACACGCTTGATGAAAGAGCAGCGTGATCGTGCTAAAGCCGATGCTCGTCTCAAGAAAAGTGGGCATACAGATCTCACTATTTACAGGACTATTGCCGACAAGTCTGGTCGCACAGAGTTTGTTGGATACTCGCAGCGCGAAAGCGAATCTGCCATCCGTGCGATTCTCGTTGATGGTGCTCGTGTAAAAAGTGCCCAAAGCGGAGATGAAGTTGAAGTAGTACTCGATCGCACTCCCTTCTACGCAGAAGGCGGAGGACAATTAGCTGATGGGGGAATTCTCACCCTCGAATCAGGTGCGATTGTAGAAATCGATGATGTGCAAAGCCCGGTTCCAGGAGTATCAGTTCATAGAGGCCGCGTTCTCAGTGGTGGCATTGAAGAATCATCAAAGTTACTCGCATCCATAGATATTGAACGCCGTCATGCTATTTCGCGCGCACACACTGCTACACATATGGTGCATAAGGCATTTCGCGAAATTCTTGGAGAGACTGCAACACAGGCTGGCTCTGAAAATGCACCAGGTCGCTTCCGTTTTGATTTTCCTGCCACAGGCGCGGTACCAGTGAGCGTTTTGAATGATGTTGAATCTAGAGTGAATTCTTTACTGTTGGATAATTTGGAGGTTTCTGCACAAGAGATGTCGCAAGGAGAAGCAAAAGAATTGGGTGCGATGGCTCTCTTTGGTGAGAAATACGGAGATCGTGTTCGTGTTGTCAGCGTTGGCGATTGGGCTCGTGAATTATGTGGTGGAACGCATGTTTCGCGTTCTGGCGAACTCGGAGTTGTAAAACTTCTGAGTGAATCATCAATTGGCGCAGGAGTACGTCGCGTAGAAGCGCTTGTAGGAGTTGATGCATACAAGTTCTTAGCACGCGAACATGTGCTCCTCAATTCTCTTACCGAGATCATCAAAGGCGCTCGAGTTGATGAATTGCCTGAACGTATTTCAGATTTGATGGTAAAAATCAAAGAGATTGAAAAAGAGCTTTCTGCATTTCGCTCCAAAGATGCGCTTGGAAAGATAAGTGAGCTTGCTGCACAAGTAAAGGAAATAAATGGGGTCAGTGTGATTGCTGCTCATCTAGCCGATGGAGTCTCAGGCGATGATCTGCGCTCTATTGCATTAGATTTACGCAATCGCGCAAAAAATTCGGTCATCGTCCTTCTTAGCGTCAACGATGCTAAATCAGTTTTGGTTGTAGCAACAACTGAGGAATCGCGAGCAAAAGGTCTCAAGGCTGGCGCACTCGTCAAACTAGGTTCAACGATTTTGGGCGGAGGCGGAGGCGGAAAAGATGATTTCGCTCAAGGTGGCGGGGTCGATACCTCAAAGATTGCCCAAGCGCTAGAAGCAATTACTAACGCTATTGCAGGCTAAGGCGATGCTTCGCGGACGTCGCATTGCATTTGATTACGGTGATGTTCGTATCGGCGTAGCACTATGCGATCCGGATGCCATTCTTTCATCACCACTTACGACGCTACAAAGTAAGTCAAAGGATCTCTTTGCGCAGATTGTAAGTATTTTGGAAGAACATCAGCCCATAATGATCTTTATTGGAAAGCCAACATTATTGAGCGGACTTTCAGGTGAGGCAGTGCAGAAAGTAGAGGATTTTGCCTCTACATTGGCAAAACATACAGAAATTGAAATTATCTTAGTTGATGAGCGATTGTCCACGGTATCGGCGATGAAGAATTTACAAAGTGCCGGAGTGAGCGCGAAAGATGCTAGAAACTCCATTGATTCAATGGCTGCAGTTGCAATCTTGGAACAAGGTTTAGCCATGACGAAATTACGAGATAAATGAGACGTTTGTTTCTTGCTGGTTTGCTAATAGTTTCTCTAACACTTTCATTACATGTGATCCGTACACAAGGCAGAAGCGCACCAGATTTCCCTGATATGCAAATTTCTGCTCAGAGTGGCGAGGTAACAATTGAGATTCCGGTGGGTTCGACAGGTTCGGAAATCGCCAAGCTACTTGCTGATTCTGGCGTTACTAAATCCTCGTTAGCATTTTTCCGAGTTGCGGTAGCGGATCCACGCTCAGCAAAAATAGCACCAGGGGCGCATCGTCTTACGATGGAGATTTCTGCAAGACAAGCCTTAGAGCAATTACTTGATGCAAAGCGAATCCCTAATCTTTTCGTTGTGACTGAAGGTGCGTGGAACTCGGAGATATTCTCGGAATTACGTGATCGAGGTTTCTCAAAAGAAGAGCTCTCTACGGCGATAAATTCATTGGTATTGCCCTCAGGATTTTCTTCTTTAGAGGGTCTTCTTTTTCCCGCGCAATATAGTTTTCCCTCTGATGTAAGCGCTTTAGAGATATTGCAATCGATGATAGATAGATTCTTGGTCGAAGCAGATGCATCGGGATTGAACACAGGTAGTGATAAATATTCTCCTGCGCAATTACTAGTTATTGCATCGATCATTCAGGCAGAGGCTGATCTCAAGGATTTTGCAAAGGTCTCTCAAGTGATTCGTAACAGATTATCTATAGGTATGCCATTACAGATGGATTCGACAGTGCATTACATTCGCAAAGTACGGGGCGAAATTTTCTTGAGTACGAAAGCAACCCTTGCGAAATCTCCATACAACACATACAAGCGATACGGACTACCCCCTGGCTCAATTGGCAATCCAGGACGCGCCGCTATAGATGCTGCTCTGCGCCCAGAAATTGGAGATTGGCTATTCTTTATTACTGTTGCACCTGGTGATACACGTTTTACCAAAAGCAATGATCAATTCCTTGAGTGGAAGCAGTTGTATGAGAAGAATCGACGGGCAGGAGCATTTGAGGTGAAAAATGATTAGAGCAGCGGTATTGGGTTCGCCTATCAGTCATTCTCTCTCCCCGTTGCTACATTCAACTGCCTATCAATTGTTGGGAGTCAAAGGAAGTTATGAAGCTATCGAAGTTGGTTCGGGAGATCTTGCAAAGTTTTTAGAGGATAAGAATTCAGGATGGACAGGATTCTCGCTGACGATGCCGCTGAAAGAGGAAGTTTTCTCGATTGCAGATGTTGTTGATCCAGTCGCTCAGATGATTTCTTCCGCCAATACTCTTTATCGAAAAGATAGCCGCTGGCATGCAAGTTCTACAGATATAACGGGTTTCGCTTTCGCTTTGGAATCCCGAGGATTTGCCACTGCAAAAAGTGCAACCATTCTCGGTGCAGGTGCAACTGCGCGCGCAGTTGTAGGTGCTTTAGATGGACGCGTTCAGGAGATAGCAATTCTTTCTCGAAATACGGGACGTGAAGAAGCGATTCGTAAATGCGTGTCAAGGAGTTCAATCACATTTCTACCATGGGAATACACAACGCCAATTGCTAAATCTGATGTAGTAGTAAATACAACACCTTTGTACGGGGCAGATCTTTTTGGAGATTATTTACCAAATAAAATTTCGACACTCTTTTTTGAAGTTCTCTACCGACCATGGCCAACTGTCCTGCTCTCACGATGGCGCGAAAACGGGGGAGAGACGATGGATGGAATCGATCTCTTGGTCCATCAAGCTATAGAGCAGATATCTCTTTTTTCAGGCAAAACCGTTGATAGGGCGTCGATGGCACTGGAACTGCGTAAAGTAGCTGTAGCAACTCTGGAGTAATCCACAGTCATCATTTTTTGCGAAGTTGTTTCAAGAGTTAGTTTTACGATCACTCAATGACATGGGCATTGTTGATTGGTTTTGGCGCGGCAATCTCTCGAATTGATTTACGATCTCATCGGATTCCGAATCGGGCTTTAATCTATTTCCTGATCTGCGCTGCTGGAATTTCCTATCGTGAGCTATCAAGATTTGTACAAATCTCGGCTCTCACATTGATATTTGGTCTACTTTTCTCGCTAGTGATACGTGTAGGTATGGGAGATGTGAAACTCATTGCAGTACTAATTCCTGTGCTAGCCCACAATCATGCGCTGAATCTCTCACTTCTTCTGATCTGTATTTCTCTGACTTCAATAGTGGCTGCGGTAATTACTATTGTAAAAAAGGGCACAATATCTGTCTGCATTCCTTGGGCGCCTTCACTTTTTGTAGCCTCAATCCTTTATTTGGCGACACAATAGGTACGTTATCTGCAAGAATAGGCACATGAGATGGTTGACTGCAGGCGAATCCCACGGGCAAGCACTGAGCGCTATCCTCGAAGGAATTCCGGCCTCTGTAACTATTACGAGCGCAGATATCGATAGACATTTAGCGCGTCGTCGACTCGGCTTCGGACGTGGTGCAAGACAAAGTTTTGAAGCTGACAAAATTACAATTCTGGGTGGTGTGCGACTCGGTCTTACTCAAGGCGGACCGATTGCAATTCAAGTCGGCAATTCTGAATGGCCCAAGTGGGAAAAAGTTATGTCTGCAGATCCAATTGATTCTTCTGAAATTGAGAACTTGGCACGCAATGCACCATTGACAAGACCTCGCCCAGGTCACGCGGATTTAGTAGGTATGCAAAAATATGATTTAGATGATGCTCGCCCGATTCTGGAGCGCGCAAGTGCGCGTGAGACGGCTGCCAGAGTTGCACTTGGCGCAGTGGCGCGCGCATTCTTGGAACAAAGTGTTGGTATCACGATCCTCAGTCATGTCCTCTCGATAGGCGCGGCTCGAGTTCCAGATTCGACGCCACTTCCAAACGAGAGCGATATGGATCGCATTGATGCTGATGAAGTTCGTTGTGCTCATCCTGCATCAAGTGCTGCGATGATCAAAGAGATTGAATCTGCGCATCGCGATGGAGATACATTGGGTGGTGTTGTCGAAGTTCTAGCATTCAATATGCCTCCAGGACTTGGTTCTCACGTTCATTGGGATCGTCGCTTAGATGCAAAGTTGGCAGGTGCGGTGATGGGAATTCAGGCAATCAAAGGTGTTGAAATTGGTGATGGTTTCACAACAGCAACGCGCCGTGGCTCTGTTGCTCATGATGAAATCGAAAAGAACGCACAAGGCGTTATTGTCCGCCGCACTGACCGTGCTGGTGGTACCGAAGGTGGAATGTCTAACGGTGAAATACTTCGTGTTCGCGCTGCGATGAAACCAATTTCAACTGTTCCAAAAGCCCTTGACACTATTGATGTAGCAACAGGAGAGGCCGCCAAGGCAATAAATCAGCGTTCAGATGTGTGCGCTGTTCCAGCGGCAGGAGTCGTAGCAGAGGCAATGGTGGCCTTAGTTCTTGCAGAATTAGTTCTAGAAAAATTTGGCGGAGATAGCGTCACCGAAACTAAACGTAATTTCGATTCATATATGAAGAATCTAAATTACAAGTAGAGATGACCTTAGTAATATTGCTCGGTGCCCCAGGTGCTGGAAAGAGTACCGTAGGCGCCCTTCTAGCTAAAAGTCTCAAACTGGCATTTGTTGATACAGATAAAGTAATCGAGCAAATCTCAGGTAAGAGCGTCTCGCAAATATTTGTCGATGATGGCGAAGATGTTTTTCGTGCGCTAGAGATCGAAGTTCTAGAGAGTCAATTGAAATCAAACGATACGGTCTTATCCCTCGGCGGGGGAGCACCAATATCTCCCACCGCTCAAGCGCTGCTCAAAAATTCAAAAAGTATAAAAATATTTTTAGATGTATCCCTTTCAGTAGCTGCTCCACGCGTTGGATTCAATAGGGATCGACCACTCCTTCTTGGTAATCCACGTGCGCAATGGCAATCTCTTCTAGATAAGCGACGTCCTATTTATGAAGGCGTTGCGGATCACTGCATTAAGGTAGATGCAATGAAAGCGAATGCAATTGTCTCGCAGATTGTAGAGTTGGTGAAATGAGCATTATTTCAATCAAGGCAGATCGCATCTCTGAAGTTCATATTAGTGATGGGGAATGGGATCTAGCGCTTGAGAAAGCTTTAGATGGAAGAGCGCGCGCAGCAATCATTGTCAGCGAAACAATCGCCTCAGAAATCAACTTTGAGATTGAATCAGATACGGATATTCATATTTTCACGATTCCCGATGGTGAAGAGGGAAAAAGCTCGGCGACCCTACTGAAGTTATGGGATTGGTTAGGTGCTGCAGGATTTACTCGTAGCGACCTCATTGTAGGAATTGGCGGTGGAGCAACCACTGATATCGCTGGATTTGCTGCGGCTACGTGGCTGCGTGGAATTGATTGGGTTGCAGTTCCTACAAGTGTTGCCGGAATGGTCGATGCCGCAATCGGTGGTAAGACTGGAATGAATAGCGATTATGGAAAGAACCTTATTGGCTCTTTTCATTCTCCTATTCACGTAATTGTCGACACCTCCTGGCTTACAACTCTTTCAGATCGTGATTTTTCAGCAGGCCTAGCCGAAGTTATCAAGTGTGGCTTTATTGCAGATAAGAAAATTCTCGATCTGGTTGAAGGTAAAGATCTTGCACAGATTAGAAGCGATAATTTTTTAGTAACACAACTCATCACATCAGCAATCAAGGTAAAGGCATCAGTTGTAAGTGCTGATTTCAAGGAGAGTTTCCATCGAGAGATTCTCAACTATGGCCACACGCTTGCCCATGCAATCGAAATTGATAGTAAATATTCACTACGCCATGGAGAAGCAGTTTCAATCGGCATGGTCTTTGCCGCTGAGCTTTCACATACCTATGGCTCATTGTCGACGGAAATTGTTGATCAGCATCGCACAATCTTGAATAGTCTCAATTTGCCTATTAGCTATGAAGCACAAGCATGGACTCGACTACTGCCTCTTCTCTCTTTAGATAAAAAGGCGCGTG
>CAMBGL010000064.1 GCA_945866155.1 Bifidobacterium breve | reverse complement strand
GTGGCGGTGGCGGTGGCGCAACTGCAGGTAACGGCGGAACAATGTCAGCGCCTTGTGGAGAATTCTTAGGAACTGGTGGAAGTGCGGGCACTAACTCAAATGATGGAGTAGCTACTCTCGTATCCTCTTATGTAAAAATGAGTGCACAGGCTAATGGTTTTATTCAAATCAGTTATGCACCAAATATTGTTGAACCTGAAGATTATGTAGTTCAGTTCTCTGCAAATAATGGTTCAACATGGAGCACTTACGAGCATGAGACTCTTACTGCAACAACTCTAGATATTTTAGGACTTAGTGGCGGTACTAGTTATATATTCCGAGTTGCCGCAAAGAATTCTGCAGGGCAAGGTTTGTGGTCTACAGCTAGTACTCCTTATACACCGACAGGTGGAACTGACGTTCCTAAAATTGAAATTCCTCTCAATGGATCTATCACCGGAGTAACAGTGGAGATTCCTGCGGAAGCGATCCCAACAACAGCTTCGATAAGCGGTTCTGCTATTTTCCAGAGTGATACTGGTGATGGAGCAGTAATTATCAAAATTGAAACCCTTGCAGGCGTAGGTGAGATCACTGCCATCAATACACCGATAATTCTCCATCTCCCTATTTCTACTCCTAATAGCGTTCCAGGTCTTTCAACTGATTACGTTAATTGGACTCAGATTCCAGAACTCACTTCAAGATCATTGCCTCGAACCCAAGCTATTGGCTATTTCCGTAATACAGATGGAAGTATCGATATCTATACCTGGAAGCTATAAATGAAGAAGGTAATACTTTTTATTGTCGTACTCACTCTAGGCCTACTCCCGTTTATACCAAATCAAGCTAAAGGTGATACCTATTTTGGGGTTTTAGTTCCTATGTCAACGCCTGTCACATTAACTTCCGATGAGGTATCACTAACAATAGGGACGAGTACCACGTTGACGTATAGCGGGGGCGATGGCACAGGAAACTATAGTTTGAACAATTTATCTAATGGCTTCTGTTCAATCACTGTAACGGGTATTGTTACTGCAAATTTCCCTGGCAATTGTAGTTTTTCAGTTACACGCTTGGCATCTGGAAAGTACTTAGATGCAACCTCGCCCACAATTTCAATCACTGCTCTACCTGAACCAGATAAGTCCGTTATCTCCACGCCTTCTCCGGATCCAACGGCGACACCATCTCAAACGGCAACACCGTCTCCAACAGCAACTCCCCGACCTTCACCCACTGCTGCCCTAACAAATAGTTTCAAACCAGATCGCGAAAAAACAATAAACGATACAACAATGAAGACACCAGGGAATGTAACCCTCAGGAAAGTCACTGGAGTCAAGGCGGCTCTTGCACCATCGATTGGTTTATCAACGTACAAGTTTTCTTGGGCTCCTAATTCGGCGGCGCTCTCCTACTCTATAAATTTGGTTACCCCACAAGGTAAGAAATCATTTACAACTGAGACTACGTCAATTAATTTAGAAGAACTTAGCCCAGGTGCGTATACATTGGAGATTCAAGCAATAGATGGAAACGGAAAACTTTCGACCCCAGTACTTTCAAAGTTTTCAATCCCCACCCCAAGAATTGTCAAACTCACTGCAGCTACTTCACTCAGGAATCCTGTAATAGATAAGTCTTTATCGGCCTCACTTGATCGTTTTATTCTTCAGACAACACCTGGGACGGCGATGAAATTATTGATTGAGTATTCAAAGTCGAAAAGCAATGATGCCAATGTAAAGAAGTTGTCATCTATGATTGAAAAATATATTGCAGGGAAACGCGAGGGTAGCCCTTTGAAAATTACCCTTTCTCCCTTAGAAGAAAGCCGTGACGTGGCTACGATTAAGGGTCTAGGAGAAAAGATAAGCCCAACCCTGCTTATTCGACGCTAGTTATCCCTGAGGAGCAGCGATACATTCGGGAGTGGAAATGACAAACCCTGCCTTTGAATTTAGAAATCGCTAGGAATACATATATTCTTAGATTAGTCCATTTCTCATAAATAGATTTTTCAAGGATACGGGAGCCACAATGACTAAAGTAAAAGCATTTGCAGCGCCCTCAGAAGGCGCTCCACTAGTTGCAACAATTGTTGATCGACGCGACGTTGGTCCAGATGATGTGCAATTCGATGTTCTTTTTTGCGGTATCTGTCACTCCGATATTCACACAGTGCGCGGCGAATGGGGCAAGCAAACATATCCGCTATCTCCTGGCCATGAACTTGCTGGAAAAGTAACGGCAGTTGGAAAAAATGTAACAAAGTTTAAAATCGGTGATCATGTTGGTGTTGGTTGCCTAGTTAATTCATGCCTAAATTGTGAACCGTGTAAAACTGGCCACGAACAGTTCTGCCAAAACGGCGCAATCTTTACTTACGGATCAACCGATCGTGATGGAACAGTGACACAAGGCGGTTACACACAATCTGCTGTAATCAATCATAATTTTGTAGTTTCTATTCCGAAAAATCTTCCACTCGATGCTGCTGCACCTTTGTTATGTGCAGGTTCTACCTTGTGGGCGCCTCTAAAGCGTTGGAATGCTGGGCCAGGAAAGAAAGTTGCAATTATTGGATTTGGTGGATTAGGCCACGTCGGCTTGAAGTTAGCTAAAGCAATGGGCGCCGAAGTTACTGTTCTATCTCACTCTGATAAGAAAAAAGAGGATGCTCTAAAAATGGGTGCATTTGCATTTCATAAGATGGATAAAGCAGCATTTGATTCACTAAAAGAGAATTTTGATCTTATTCTAAATACAGTAAGTGTAACTGTAGATACAGCTGGTTATTATGAATTGCTCAAATTTGATGGAGCATTTGTTGTAATTGGCGCCGATCCAACTCCTACAGTTTCATTATCTACAAGTGTTGGAGTTTCTAAGCAACGCGTATTCACGCTTTCACTCATTTCTGGAGTACAAGAAACTCAGGACATGCTCAATTTCTGCGGCGAACACAATGTTTTGCCAGAAATTGAAGTTATTCCAGCTAGCTATATCAATGAAGCATTCGACAGAGTTGTAGCCAGTGATGTGCGCTATCGCTTTGTTATTGATAATTCAACGATGTAGTTTGCTCAATGCTGCAGTTGTCTCCATAGGGAAGCGAGGTTTACGTGTCTACCTATAAAGTGGTAATCGTTGGCGCAGGACCTGCGGGTTACTTTGCTGCACTAGCGCTGCAGAATTTAGAAACACCCGAACTTCAATTCTCAATCGACATGATTGAAAGGCTTCCAACACCATGGGGGCTTGTTCGCTCAGGGGTTGCACCAGATCACCCCAAAATTAAGAGCGTCTCTAAGGTTTTTGAGAAAATTGCAACAACTGAGAAATTTCGCCTATTTGCAAATATTGAGCTTGGTAGTGATGTAACTATTGGTCAGCTGCAAGAAAAATATGATGCAGTAGTTATCGCAACTGGTTCTACGATCGGTAAAACATTAGGAATTCCAGGAGAAGATTTACTGGGCTCATTATCGGCTGCTGACTTTGTACCTTGGTATAACGGCCATCCAGATTTTGCCAATATTTCTGTGCCACTCGATTGCGAAACTGCAGTTGTCATTGGTGCGGGAAATGTTGCTATGGATGTTGGCAGAATGCTTGCACTTGAACCCAGTGAATTAGATCTAACTGATACGGCAGATCACGCACTTGAAATATTCAAAGAGAGCAAAGCACGTAAGGTTTATATATGTGCTCGCCGCGGCGCCGAACATGCTGCATTTACTTCGCCAGAACTGCGCGAACTTCCAAAACTGGAACATACAAATGTTCTTATGAATAAGAGTGATATCAATGGCGCAATTGCGCGCGCAGGGGATTCGCCCGAAAAAGATGTGAAGAGTAATTTAGATGCGATGCTACTTATTGCTGGTCTTGAAAATAAAGGTCATGCGCGAACTATCGAATTTTTATTTCAGCACACACCTATATCTATCAACGGCACTGATCGTGTTGAATCGATTACTTATTCAACGCCGAAGGGAGAAGTAACAGTTCCTTGTGGTTTAGTAATTACGGCAATCGGTTATCAGGCTGCAGGAATTGATGGAGTTCCATACGAAAGTGGAAAAGTTCTAAATAAAGAGGGACATGTAAAAGATAATATTTATGTTGTTGGTTGGGCAAAGCGCGGGCCATCTGGTGTTATCGGTACAAATAAATCAGATGCAGCAGCGGTTATGGAGAAATTAGTTTCTCAATTAGCTGCGCCAAAAAATGCAGGAGATATTGCTGAATTATTAGCAGGCAAAAAACATATAGATCAAAGCGCGTGGGAGAAGTTGAACGCACACGAAGTAGCCGAGGGCGAAAAGGCGGGCAAACCCCGTCGCAAAGTCATCGAGCGCAGTCAAGCATGTGAGATTGCAGGGATTTAAAGTAGGCAAGCTTTATTTACGCTGATAGGTTTCCTCCATGGAAATTTCAGAGATGCTTGCGAAGTTAACACTTGAAGAAAAAGTTTCACTTCTTTCAGGACAAGATTTTTGGTCAACAACACCACTGCCATCTATTGGTTTGCGAAGCATGGTTGTCTCTGATGGTCCTTCAGGTGTGCGCGGACCAATTTGGGACGAACGCGACCCTTCACTGAGTTTGCCTTCAGCTACTGCAATTGCATCAACATGGGATACAGAACTTCTAAAAGAAGTCGGACGCGTTATGGCATTTGAAGCGCGACGCAAAGGTGTTGATGTTGTGCTTGGGCCAACAATAAATTTGCACCGCTCACCACTTGGTGGTCGCCACTTCGAATGTTTCTCTGAAGATCCATACCTCAGCGGAAAATTAGCTGCAGGATTTGTTCAAGGAATTCAAGCAAAGGGTGTTGGCGCAACGCTCAAGCATTATGTTGCAAATGATTCTGAAACTGATCGCTACACACTCAACGCGGTAGTTAGTGAAAAAACTCTGCGAGAGCTCTATCTCAAAGCATTTGAAATTGCGATTGAAGAATCAAAGCCATGGTTAGTAATGTCTGCATATAACTCAGTAAATGGGCCAACAATGACTGAGAATCCATTACTTGATGAACCACTCAAAGGTGAATGGAAATTTGATGGTGTTGTGATTTCAGACTGGACAGCAGTGCGCACAACAGTGGATGCAGGAAATGCGTCAAATGATTTAGCGATGCCTGGCCCATACACTCCGTGGGGCGCAGCACTTGTAGCTGCAGTAAATAAGGGCAAAGTTTCTATGGCTGCAATCGATGCAAAAGTTGAGCGTTTATTGCTCATGGCTCAGCGCGTTGGTGGATTTGGCCCAGCTCCAAAACCAGAAAACCTCAGTGATGAATTTATTCAGGATTTTGCTCGTAAAGCATCATCTGCTGGCGCAGTTCTTCTCAAAAATAACGATGCGCTACCTATCGCTAAGGAAGTTTCAATTGCAGTAATTGGTGGGCATGCTTCCGCCGGGCGTGAACAAGGTGGCGGAAGCGCAACAGTTGTTCCAGTTGAAGTAATTACCCCACTGGCTGGAATTAGCGCAGCAAGTAAAGCGAAGATTTCATATGCAATGGGCGTTGAAGCCGATAGCAAGTTGACTCGATTTAGTGCGCGTAATGCGATCAACACGGTGACTAAAAAACCTGGAATGCAGATCGAAGCATTCGATGAAAACGGCGTACTTATTCATAGCGAAGAACGCTTTGCCGGACAGCTCAATTGGATGGCTATTGATTGGGTATTTAGAACAAAGAGCTTGAAGGTCTCACTTACCTACACACCGGATGAAGATGGCAAACATCAATTTGGTGTGGGCTACGTAGGACCAGTAACAATTACTCAAGATGGAGCAAAAATTCTTGATACTGATGTGCTGCCAGACACTGACGATATCGGTGGCGCAGTGCTCAATCCTCCAGAGGCGCGTGTCGATCGCGAACTCAAAAAAGGTGTTGCAACAGCGCTCGTATTCGAATTTCAAACAGGTGGCTTAGATATTCCTGTCATTGCATGCAATGTTGGATTCAAAACACCTGTGGGAACTTTGCAACAAGAGCGTGAAAGGGCTGTTGCAATTGCAAAAACAAGTGATGTATCGATTGTCTTTGTTGGAACGACACCTGCAATTGAGAGCGAAGGTTTTGACCGAACAGATCTAAATCTTGCTCAAGGTCAAGATGAACTTGTAAAAGCAGTTGCAGCAGTAAGTAAGAAAACTATTGTTGTGATTAATGCAGGATCACCAATTCTGATGCCATGGAAAAACGATGTCGATGCAATTCTTCTAACATGGTTTCCAGGACAACAGATGGGTAATGCGATTGCTGATATTTTATTTGGTGATGCAGAGCCTGGTGGGCGACTACCAACTACATGGCCAGATAAAGAATCAGATCTTCCAGTACGTGACGTAACTCCAGTAAAAGGAATTCTTGAATATAAAGAAGGATCTAATATTGGATATCGTGCGTGGATTAAATCAGGCAATAAGCCAGCTTTTCCATTCGGGTACGGACTTGGTTACACAACATGGAAGAAAGAACTACTTTCAAACGAATGGAATAAAGGCTTAAACCTAGAAGTTTCTGTAAGAAATAGCGGTAGTCGAAGTGGCTCAGATGTTGTACAGATTTACGGTGCACCAGAATCGGATCTAACAAATAAAAAGCTATTAGGTTTTGCGAAAGTATTTGCTAGTGCTGGAGAAAAGAAATCAGTAAGCATCTCTATTGCAGCGCATTCATTTGATTTTTGGGAATCAGGGTGGGTTCGCAAATCAGGTTCATGGAAAATCTGGATTGCCTCTAGCGCCCTTGATGAATCCCTTGCAGTGAATGTAGAAGTCCAATAAATAAGGGCAAAATTGGGCTCTAAGGCAAAAGCAGGTAGGATTCACAGGCTCAACAAAACTAAATATGCGCGCGTAGCTCAACGGATAGAGCATCTGACTACGGATCAGAAGGTTAGGGGTTCGAATCCCTTCGCGCGCACAAGTTAAGCTCTCGGTGCCTTTCACACCGGGGGCTTTTCTTTTTTACTTTATGACTTCATTTTTGTTTCCGACCGATCTCGATAACCTTAGCAAACAGCAGTATCCTTGTGGTCAGGGAGATTCATGAAAAATCGAAGAGTAATTGCCTTA
>CAMBGL010000063.1 GCA_945866155.1 Bifidobacterium breve | reverse complement strand
GAGTTACGTGCATCACTTGATTCACCAGTTGCAGATATTGCAAACATAGGTGATCGAATGGGTGGAATGTTGGTTGCAGGTCTATTCCTCAGAGAGTTCATTAATTCCCAACTCCCATGGCTGCATTTAGATATCGCAGGTCCAGCCTTCAACGATGCAAAGGCGCATGGCTACACACCAGTAGGTGGCACGGGAGTGGCGATGCGTTCACTTCTTGTCCTCGCTGAGCAAGCCTCAGTTCGGTAATCTGAGCCAAGGCTGGCAAGATAGGCGTACCACTCGATGGTGATGGGAGTTTGATGTGTCGGTTTTCGATCTAGTAATTCTTGGCGGCGGCAGCGGCGGTTATGCATGCGCACTTCGAAGCGCACAACTTGGCCTAAGCGTCGCACTGATCGAGGCAGATAAATTAGGCGGAACTTGTTTGCACCGCGGATGTATCCCGACAAAGGCACTACTTCATTCAGGCGAAATTGCTGATGGTGCCCGCGATGCAAGCCACTTCGGAGTAAACGCTCAATTCCTTTCAATGGATATGCCAGCAGTAAATAGTTACAAAGATGGCGTTATTTCAAAGTTGCATAAAGGTTTGCAAGGTCTAGTCAAGTCTCGAAATATTACATATATCGAGGGATACGGAAAACTCGTTGCTAAAGACACAATTGAAGTCAATGGCGAGAAAATAACTGGCAAAAACATCATTCTCGCAACAGGTTCTTATGCACGATCACTTCCTGGCCTCGATATTGATGGCGTGAAAGTAATGACTTCAGATCATGCTACAAAATTGGATTACGTTCCAAAGAGTGTCATCGTTTTGGGTGGCGGAGTAATTGGTTCAGAATTTGCTTCAGTATGGAAATCATTTGGAAGTGAAGTAACAATTATTGAAGGTCTTCCACATCTAGTTCCCCTAGAAGATGAGTCTTCGAGCAAGCAATTAGAGCGCGCATTTAGAAAGCGTGGAATCAATTTTGAACTAGGAACTCGATTTAAGTCTCACACCGTTGGCGCCGATGGCGTCACTGTCACTCTAGAAGATGGCAAAACATTTACCGCTGAGATTCTTCTCGTCGCTGTTGGTCGCGGCCCAGTTTCGGCAAACCTTGGCTATGAAGCGCAAGGCATCACTATGGATCGTGGCTATGTTCTAGTCGATGATAAATGTCGCACGAATGTTCCTGGAATTTGGGCGGTAGGAGATTTAATCCCAACGCTTCAACTAGCTCACGTTGGTTTCGCCGAAGGAATCTTGGTTGCAGAGGAGATTGCAGGACTCAACCCTCGCGCTATCAATTACGACGGTGTACCTCGCGTTACCTATTCAGAGCCTGAAGTTGCATCCGTTGGCCTAACAACTGCCATTGCAAAAGAGCGTGGTTACGATGTTGTTGAACTCAACTACGACTTAGCTGGAAATGGAAAAGCACAAATTTTGCGCACTGCTGGTTCAATCAAATTAGTTGCGCAAAAAGATGGACCGGTTCTAGGAATTCATATGGTCGGTGCACGAGTTGGCGAACTACTTGCTGAAGCAGAACTTATTTTCAATTGGGAGGCATCGGCTTCCGATGTTGCTCCATTGATTCACGCACACCCAACGCTTTCTGAAGCAATGGGTGAAGCACATATGGCACTTGCAGGTAAACCGCTTCATGCACACGGATAACGGGGAGAAATAACAATGACATTCTCAGTCACTATGCCAGCACTCGGCGAGAGCGTGAGTGAAGGAACGGTTACACGTTGGCTCAAAGCCGAAGGCGATCATGTCAATGTCGATGAACCACTCCTTGAAGTATCAACTGACAAAGTAGATACAGAAATTCCTTCACCTGTTGCAGGAATTCTTACAAAAATTGTTGTTGGAATAGATCAAACTGTTGCTGTTGGCGCAGAACTAGCAATCATCGCTGATAGCGCTGGAGCATCAACTCCTGCACCCGCTGCTCCAGTTGCAGCGCCAACTCCACCACCAGTTGCTGTTGCTCCCGTTGTCGCACCGACTCCTCCACCTGCTGCACCCGTTGCGGCGCCTGCAGCATCAGGATCTGGCACTGTTATAACGATGCCAGCACTTGGTGAAAGCGTTAGCGAAGGAACTGTTACTCGCTGGCTAAAAAATATTGGTGACTCTGTTGCAGTTGATGAAGCACTACTTGAAGTTTCAACAGACAAAGTAGATACAGAAATTCCTTCACCTGTCGCAGGAACTCTTCTTGCAATCGATGTTGCAGTAGATACAACAGTTCCAGTCGGCGCACGTCTTGGTCTTATTGGTGGCGCTGGCGCACCAGTTGCTACCGCTCCTGTAGTTGCAGCGCCAACTCCACCACCTGCACCAGTTGCTGCTGCACCAGTTGCTCCAGTAGTTGTCGCTCCAGTTGCTGCTGCACCTGTTGCACAATCACCTATTTCACAACCAGCCGATGCCTACGTCACTCCCCTAGTTCGCAAACTTGCTAATGAACTTGGCGTCAATCTTGCAACCGTAAAGGGCACCGGTATCGGTGGACGAATTCGCAAAGAAGATTTAGTTGCAGCTGCGCCAAAGAGTGCGCCCGTAACACAACATGTAGCAGCACCTGTTGCACAATCAACATCTAAGCCAGCACCTGTTGCAAATTCACCACTTCGCGGAACAACTGTGACAATGTCTCGACTTCGCAAAGTTATTGCATCGCGCATGGTCGAATCACTTCAAGTAAGTGCTCAACTCACAACGGTTATTGAAGTCGATGTTACAAAGATTTCTCGACTACGCGATCGCTCCAAGGCAACATTTGAAGCACGTGAGGGCGTAAAGCTTTCATACCTTCCATTCTTTGCAGTTGCAGTATGCGAGGCACTCAAGCAACATCCAGTACTCAACTCATCCGTTGAAGGCGATCAGATCACGTATCATGGAGCAGAACACCTTGGTGTTGCCGTAGATACAGAGCGCGGTCTACTCGTTCCTGTTATTCACAATGCTGGTGATTTGAATATGGGTGGCGTTGCACGAAAGATTGCAGATCTTGCAGCTCGTACACGTGATAACAAAGTAACTCCTGATGAACTCGGTGGCGGAACATTTACACTGACAAATACTGGAAGTCGCGGAGCACTCTTTGACACACCAATTATCAATCAGCCACAAGTTGCAATCCTTGGTCTTGGCGCAGTTGTAAAGCGTCCAATGGTTGTAAAGGGTGAAGATGGTGGAGAAACAATTGCAATTCGCTCCATGGTCTACCTTGGTCTTTCATATGATCACCGCGTTGTCGATGGCGCAGATGCTGCTCGCTTCCTTGTAACACTCAAAGAGCGCCTTGAAGGTGGAGCATTCGAATCTGATTTAGGTCTCTAAGAGCACATGTCAGTACCGCAAAGAATTGCTATCACCGGTTCCTCCGGTTTGATTGGCACAGCACTCGTCGGTCATCTCAAAAGTGAAGGTCACACAGTTCAGCGCCTCGTTCGTCGCGCACCTGTTTCACCAGATGAAATTCAATGGGATCCACAAACTGGTTACGTAAATACTGACGCCCTCGCTGGTGTCGATGCTGTAATTCATTTAGCTGGCGTAGGTGTTGGCGATAAGCGTTGGAGTAAAAAATACAAAAGCCAAATTCTCAACTCACGTTTACTGGGAACAACTGCAATTGCGCAAGCAGTAGCTGTTGTGAAGCCTCAAGTATTTATCTCCGCTAGTGCAATTGGTTGGTATGGAGAGAGTGGAAATAGACCCGTTGTTGAATCCGATAAATCAGGTGATGATTTTCTTGCCGCTGTTTGTCGCGAGTGGGAAGGCGCCGCTGATCTTGCAGGAGATGTGCGCACCGTAAAAATTCGTACAGGTCTAGTACTTGATCCAACAGGTGGAGCGCTCGGTCGTATGTTGCCTCTATTCCGTTTCGGTCTCGGTGGAAAGTTAGGCAATGGAAAGCAATGGTGGTCATGGATCACTTTGCACGATCAAATCCGTGCAATTGTATTTGCTTTAGAAAACGATATCTCTGGACCCATCAACCTGACTTCACCTAATCCAGTGACTAATCAGGAATTTACTAGCGCACTTGCTCGAGCGCTTCATCGCCCCGCACTATTTCCAGCACCTGCAATTGCACTCAAGATTGCTCTTGGTGGATTCTCAAGTGAAATATTGGGTTCTAAGAAAGTGATTCCGCAAGGCTTACTCGATGCTGGATTTACTTTTGATTATCCTCATCTATCGGAAGCGCTACCGCTACTTATTGAGGATTAATTGCGCCGCTAATCTGCCTGAAAATAGCGCACCCTGTTGTGATGGGGTGCTTCGGTGATCACCGATGCAATAGATATTTTCGCGCACAGTAATTTTTTGAGTAAGTGCGCGTCCGATAGATTGCAATGGTAGCGCACTTGGAATTTCGTACTTTGCCACTAACTCCCAATCTCGCGTATCACTACCCCACAGCAGGGATAGATGTCTGCGGGTTTCACTCTCTGTAATCGAAAGTGGAGTAGTTGTTGAAATTAAATCCTTGCCTGCAGGTGCATATGAGGAAGATATCTTTGAAATCGCCAATGTATTCATCACTGGCCCTCTTGCTTGTCCATCGATAATTAGACGTCCATTTCGTGTAGTCGAATCAACGCTGTGATACCAGGTCGTGCAGCCAACTAGCGCTGGAATATCTCGAAGATCCAATAGTTGCGATGCAGTTGTTGCATCTGTTGCGACAATGATTTCACTTGCATCAATGGAGCCATTACTTGTCTCTACAACGCTTCCTCGAATAGCTTCAACACGATTACCTAATCTCAGATTTCGTAGTCGCGAACTGAGCGCTGTACTCAACTCCCCCACTCCATGACGTGGCACGCCAGGTGATCCGCTTATGAAACTCTTGATAACACTCTTTCCATAAATTGCATCCACGCGTTCTGGGGAGGCAAGAAATACACCAGTTAAAAATGGTTCTAGAACACGAGAATAAAGATTGCCCGTTCCTGCAGCTCGCAGCTCTTCTCCAATAGTTTTACTTGAAACACTCTTTGTAAGAAGGTATCGAATTAGTGCCAACTTTTCAGGAATTGTTCCCGTAGCTCTATCGAGTGCGCTCCAGGGCGAAACTCGTGGGTCACCCAGTATGAAGTGCGCCGTTCCCATAGCCACTTCAATAATGCGCGGGGCTGCAATGAAGTCAATCTCCTTGATTACATCTAATTCTTGAAGGGCTGGGTACTTTGAGTTAATAAGTTGAAAACCTCTATCGCATAAATATCCATCAATGCGATCTGTTGCAACGCGTCCACCCGCCCTATCACTACTTTCAAGGACGATAACTTCGCGATTACTTTTCTCCAGATGCAGCGCTGCAGATATTCCTGCAAGGCCGCCACCAATTACTACTACTGGTTTAGCCATGAATTGATTGTGCTCGCGCCTGGTCAATAATCTTTGCTACAAGGAGTGCATCCTGCGTAGAGACTGGCCAAGCATTCTTTCCTGCAATAGCGCCTGCAACTTCTAGATAGAAGTGCGCATAATTTCCAGGCTCTGAATCAATCTCTTCAACTTCGTCACCGCGATAAATAAATGTCTTAGATTTTGATGGGATTGTCCATGTACCGCCTTCTGGATATTTTCCTGAACGCAATAAATCTTCTTGCGGATCTAACTCGTTGACAACGAGTGCACCTTTGCTGCCAAGTAGGCGAATGCGTGGCCCAGGTGCTCCAACGATTGCACTCGCCGATAGGTACCCCACCGCGCCCCCTGAATACTTGATGACAAGTACTGAATCATCATCGGCACCACCACGAATAGATCGAACACTCGAACTTACAAGTTCTGGAGTTCCAAGCCATTGCATAGAAGTTGAAATCAAATGAGGTTGAAGATCAATGAGCTGTCCACCGCCATCGGCCGGTGACATCGTTTCGCGCCATGAAGAGTTATTTACATCTGGGCGAAAACGTTCGAAGCGTGAATCGAGTCTAAAGATTTCACCGAGTACCCCACTGGCTATAACTTTTTTGATAGTTAGTGCATCGCTATCCCATCGACGATTGAAGAATGTCGTCACTGGAACATTGGCCTTCTGTGCATAATCAATAATTGCTTTGGTTTCCTCAAATGTGCGACCCATTGGCTTATCAACGACAACAGGAATTCCTGCATCAATTGCAAGATATGCATCGTGGGCGTGGGCAACATTTGCTGAAGCAACAACAGCTAAGTCCAAGCCAAGTGCGACTAACTCTTCAACTGTTGTAACTACTTTAGTTGCAGGGAAATCAGCGAGTGCGTGAGACTTTCTCTCTGCATTACTTGTTTGAATTCCAACAAGATCAAAACCGCACCCTTTGAGCAATGGCGCATGGAAATAGCGACCTGCTAAGCCGTAGCCCGCTATTCCAACGCGCAATGCCATGTGTTACACCTTTTCGTGTTGAAGCTTTGAAGGCCACCAAACCTTTGGTCCGATTGTATGCACTAATGCAGGTACAAGAACAGAGCGAACGATGATGGTATCTAAGAGAACTCCGAAGGCAACAGCAAAACCGAGCTGCGCTAAAGGTACTAATGGAAGTGCTCCAAGAACTGCAAATGTTGCAGCAAGGACAATTCCTGCTGAAGTAATAACAGAACCAGTTACGGTCACACCCTTGGTTACACCCGCGCGAGTGCCTATCTTTATGCTCTCCTCGCGTACTCGAGTCATAAGGAAAATGTTGTAATCAATTCCCAGTGCAACGAGGAAGATGAAGACAAATAGAGGGAAGGAATTATCCGCACCCGCAAATCCAAATACATTATTGAAAACAAGTGCACAAACTCCAAGTGTTGCAAAGAATGAGAGCACAACTGTTCCAAGAAGCAGAATTGCGCTAAGAATACTTCGCAGCAACAATCCAAGAATGAGCGTAATGACAAATAGGATGATTGGAATAATCGTTTTATTGTCGCGATTATTTGCTGTGCGAACATCGAAGTAAACAGCACTTGTGCCGCCTACTAATGCCGTTGCATCTGCTGCTTTAGCTAACCTGCGAATCTCTGGAACTTCATTTCCAGCCTCCACGCTATCGGGGGCCTTATCTAGCGTTAGATTCAAGATTGCTTTTCCATTGACAATTTTGACAGGTGGCAATGGTTGGCCTTGTACTGGAATTCCATCAAGAGTTGGATATACATC
>CAMBGL010000062.1 GCA_945866155.1 Bifidobacterium breve | reverse complement strand
CATTCCAATAATTGACTCTTCCAAGAGAACTTCTGAGGTTGGGCTGTAGCGAAGACCTGCTCCAGCGATCTGATGAAGTTCTTCTTCTGTAAAAGCTATGCCTGATCCAAGACCACCCATAGTAAAAGATGGGCGAACAACGACTGGATAATGAAGAATTTTTACAGCTTCAAGAATTTCTTCCATCGTGTGGCAAATGGCAGAGCGCGCAGATTCTCCACCAACTTTTTCGACTATTCCTCGGAAGAGCTCACGATTTTCTCCACGTTCAATCGCGTCAACATCGGCGCCTATTAGTTTCACGCCGTACTTAGCGAGAGTCCCTCGCTTGAATAGACCAATTGCTGCATTGAGAGCGGTCTGTCCTCCCAGTGTTGCCAGAACTGCATCCGGCTTCTCTTTTGCAATAATTTTCTCAATAAATTCAGGAGTAATTGGTTCGATATAAGTAGCATCTGCGAACTCAGGATCAGTCATAATCGTTGCGGGATTCGAATTTACAAGAATCACTCGAATTCCTTCAGATCGTAGAACACGGCACGCTTGAGTTCCAGAATAATCAAATTCACACGCTTGACCAATAACAATCGGACCACTTCCGATAACTAGAACACTTTTGATTGAACTATCTAGTGGCATTAGAAACGAACCCCACTGGGATGCATGTTGCGATACTTACTCATCAAATCAACAAAGCGATCAAAGAGATATGAAGCATCATGTGGACCTGCTGCTGCCTCAGGGTGGTACTGCACACTGAAGGCTGGACTTTCTAATAGTTGCAAACCTTCAACCACTCCGTCATTGAGACATACGTGAGTAACTTCTCCTGGACCGTAGACAGTTGTAAAAATTGCATCAGTTGGCGCTTTCAAAGCAAAGCCGTGGTTATGGGCTGTTATCTCAACACGCTTTGTATTCTTATCCATTACAGGCTGATTTATTCCACGATGACCAAACTGCAATTTATAGGTTTCAAAACCAAGAGCACGACCCAAGATTTGATGGCCAAAACAAATTCCAAAGATAGGAATCTCCTCATTTAGAATTTCACGAACAGTCTCAACAACATCCTGCATTGTTGATGGATCCCCTGGGCCATTTGATAAGAAAACACCATCAGGACTTAGTGCTTTTATTGTTTCAATAGTTGAGTTATACGGAATTACATGTACTTCAACTCCGCGCTGCGCCAGAGCCCGTGGAGTCGCAGCTTTGATACCCAAATCAATGGCTACTACCTTGAACTTCTTTTCACCAACTGCTTTGATGACATAAGGCTTATCAGTTGAAACATCCTCACAGAGATATGCACCAGTCATTGCGGGAACTTTACGGACTTGTACAACCATCTCTTCCCGAGATAAATCTAAGCCAGAGAAAATGCCAACACGCATAGCGCCTCGATCGCGCAGATGCCTTGTGATCGCTCGAGTATCGACCCCTGCTATACCGATAATTCCCTGCGCAATCATTTCGGCCTCAAGATCATTTTCACTACGCCAGTTAGAAGTGAGAGAAGATGGATTTCTTACAACAAAACCAGCAACCCAAATCTTCGAAGACTCATTATCGTGAGAGTTCACACCTGTATTACCGATATGTGGCGCCGTCATGACAACTACTTGTTTGTGATACGAAGGGTCGGTCAACGTTTCTTGATAACCAGTCATACCCGTTTGAAATACTGCTTCACCAAATGTTTTACCTGTCGCAGCCCACGATCTACCTTCAAAAATTCGACCATCATCGAGAACGAAGAATGCTTTTGTCATCGCTTCACTCCCTTGAAAAATGCATGTGTCACTACACCTGGAAATTCCATTCCATGGAAAGGAGTATTGCGGCTTCGCGAGGCTACTAGGTCGCGATCAACCTTCCACGACGCAGTTGGATTAATCACGCTCAGGTGCGCGCTCTTTCCAATAGCAATTTCCTGCCCATGATCGCTATATCCGCCTATGCGAGCAGGTGCAATTGAAAGGCGATCTGCCACCTGTTCCCAATTCATCAGACCTGTATCAACCATCGTCGCCATCACGATTGAGAGTGCAGTTTCCAATCCCAACATTCCAAATGAAGCCTCTTGCCACTCGCACTCTTTTGTTTCAGCAGGATGAGGCGCGTGATCTGTTGCGACGATATCAATAATTCCCTCAGCTAGCGCTTCACGCAGAGCCATCACATCTTTTTGTGTGCGAAGAGGTGGATTTACTTTATAAATCGGATCATATGAACAGGCAAGATCATCGGTAAGGAGTAAATGGTGTGGAGTCACTTCGGCAGTGACATCAATACCGCGCGCTTTTGCCCAACGAATAATCTCGACGCCACCAGCGGTCGTTACGTGGCAGATATGTAAACGTGACGAAACATGCTCGGCAATCAAAACATCTCGTGCAATTATTGATTCTTCGGCAATAGCCGGCCAACCTTTTAAGCCAAGTTTGGCAGAGATGATTCCTTCATTCATCTGTGCACCAACAGTTAGACGTGGCTCTTGTGCATGTTGGGCAATAACTCCCCCAAATTGCTTTACATATTCAAGTGCACGGCGCATCACAAGTGGATCTGAAACGCAATGTCCATCATCACTAAAGACTCTCACTCTTGCTATGGAATTTGCCATCGCTCCCATTTCGGAGAGCTTCTCTCCTTCGAGCCCTTGCGTTACGGCTCCAACTGGAAAGACATCGCATAATCCTGCTTCTTGTCCCAAACGAAATACTTGTTCAACAACTCCTGCAGTATCTGCAACCGGAGAAGTGTTTGCCATCGCAGATATCGCCGTGAAACCACCCTTGACTGCTGCTCGAGAACCCGAGAGAACTGTCTCTGCATCTTCGCGTCCTGGTTCACGAAGATGTGTATGCAAATCGACTAGACCAGGAAGGACCACGCAATTGGCGATATCGAATATTTCACTACCGCTTGCATCAAGTGATGTGCCTATCCCAGAGATAAGTCCATCCTTGATTGCAATATCGCTCTTGGTTCCATTGGGTAATAAACCGCCCTTGAGAATGTATGACTTACTCATGCATTTGCTCCAATCTCACTTGGTGCTCCAGCTAAAAGAAGATACAGAATTGCCATACGCACACTCACACCGTTAGAAACCTGTTCCACAATTACAGAGCGTGCGCTATCTGCAACATCGGCAGTTATTTCTAGACCACGATTCATCGGGCCCGGATGCATAACGATGGAGTTTGGTTTCATCATCAACATGCGATCTCTATTTAGGCCGAAGTAGCGTGAGTATTCGCGAGCGTTAGGAAAGAAAAGATCAGACATACGTTCTTGTTGCACTCTCAACATCATTACCGCATCGAGTGAGGGAATCACTGAATCAAAGTCGTAGGAAATTCCTACTGGCCAACTCTCAACGCCAAAGGGCAGAAGTGTCGGTGGCGCGATCAAAGTGACATGAGCACCTAAGAGCGATAGTAAGAGAACATTTGATCGAGCGACGCGAGAATGTAGAACATCTCCAACAATGCCTATTCGAAGTCCTGCTAAATCTCCCCCACCTTTTGTGCAATGTTTGCGAATCGTGAATGCATCAAGCAGTGCCTGACTTGGATGCTCGTGCGTACCATCGCCTGCATTGATGACGCTGCCACTCATCCACGCAGAATCTGCAAGACGTACAGGAGCACCCGATGCGCTATGGCGAATAATTACTGCATCGGCGCCCATCGCCTGCAAGGTCAGAGCGGTATCTTTGAGTGATTCACCTTTGCTGAGCGATGAACCTTTAGCTCCAAAGTTGATAACGTCAGCAGATAAGCGCTTTGCCGCCGCTTCAAATGAGATACGAGTACGTGTCGAGTCTTCAGCGAATAGATTGACGATTGTGCGACCACGAAGTGTCGGAAGTTTCTTCATCGGTCCATCACTGGCTCGAGCCATCTCGATTGCAGTATCTAGAATAAGTACTGCTTCATCTTTAGATAGATCTGATATGGATAATAAGTGGCGCATTATTTGTTCTCACCTTCACTTACGAGAACTTCATCTTCGCCATCAGTTTCGCTCAAATTCACCTTCACATTTTGCGTGCGAGCAGTTGGAATATTTTTGCCAACAAAGTCAGCACGTATCGGCAATTCACGATGTCCACGATCTACCAAAATTGCTAATTGCACGCTTTTTGGTCTCCCTATTTCCCCAAGTGCATCTAGGGCTGCTCTAATAGTTCGGCCGCTAAATAAAACATCGTCGATAAGAATTACATCTCGTCCATCGATTCCTGCCTGCGGAATAAGAGTTGGCATAAGCGCCCTCGGTGGACGCATCCGTAGGTCATCTCTATGCAAGGTAATATCAAGTGTTCCAACAGGGACATCGCATGAATCGATCGAGTTGATAATTGTTGCTATACGACTAGCTAAATGTGCGCCTCGCGTTGGGATGCCCAAAAGAGTGAGATTGGATGATCCGCTATTTTTTTCAAGTATTTCGTGAGAGATGCGCGTTAGAGCTCGCGATATCTCTTGCGCCGACAGGGCAGCACTCATGTAATTCTCCTTCCCCGCCTCGCAGGACGGGTCGTTAAAGGATGCGAGCGGTACTTTACCACGACCACTATGAATCTGTGGATATCGCAATCGGTGGATGGCGAAAGTTCATACCCTTCGAGCATGAAAGCTAAAAATCTAATCCTTCAACCAAATATTGCAGAGATTGCCCAGCGCCTGCGCTCACTGCGCATTGGCGTACAGCTCACACTTCTAGATGTCGAACGCCTCAGTAATGGTGCAATCAGAAGTGTGGTGCTCGGTTCATATGAACGCGGTACACGAGCCTTGAGCCTGAAGAAAATTATTCAATTAGCGACTTTCTATGAAGTGCCAGTAGAGGAATTGATCTCAGGAAGAAAGAACAATCGTTTTCCAATCGAGGTGAAAAGTACGATCGATTTCCAAAAAACTCGTAATCGCGCGCACACGGATGTAGATATTGGGACTCTCGCACAATTTCTCACCAATATTGCGCACTTGCGCGGTGATTGGAATGGTCAAATCATTACCATTCGTGAATCTGATCTACGCATCCTTGCGATTATGTGTCACCAAGAAATGGGTGAGGTTCGCCAATGGCTATCTAATCAAGGGTTGCTTATCAGATAGTTTTAGAGAGAAATGCTCTCTTTGATTGATGCAATTTTTCCAAGTACGCCGTGGATATAACCAGCAGATTCATCGGTAGAAAGTTCTTTAGCTAGAGTGATGGCTTCATCTATGGCCACTGCATCAGGTAGTGCATGAGCCCAAATAATTTCGTAAATACCTATACGTAAGATGCTGCGATCAACTGCTGGCAGACGGTCCATATCCCAACCTTGGGCATATGTTGCGATCAGTTCATCAATCTTTCGACGATTCTCGCTCACACCAGAAATGATTTCTCGCGTATATTCACGAATCGGTCGTGCATCTGGGCCTTCTTCTACAATATCTCGCGAAATCAAAATCTCCATCGCAATGCTTCCTCGAATATCAGATTCGAAGAGAATGTCTAGCGCTTGCTTGCGCGCTTTAGAGCGAGCTGACACTAGTTCGCGCGACCGAGATACGAACCATCACGAGTATCAACAAGAATCTTCTCATCTTGCTTGATGAAAAGCGGTACCGCGACAACAATTCCAGTCTCAACTGTCGCTGGCTTAGTTCCACCTGATGAGCGATCGCCTTGCAGGCCAGGCTCTGTATAAGTGATGGTCAATGCAACGGATGCAGCGAGTTCGATATAGAGCGGGTTGCCTTCGTGTACAGCGACAATCGCTTCAGTATTTTCGAGCATGTAATTTGCCGCTTCACCTACTGTTGCCGCCGAGATTAGCATTTGATCAAATGTCTTATTATCCATAAAGATGAAATCTTCACCCTCTTTGTATAGGAAATTCATTTCACGCTTTTCCAGGATTGCGATTTCAATTTTGACTCCTGCATTGAGAGTCTTCTCGACAACTTTTCCAGTAAGCACTTGGCGCATCTTTGTACGGACGAATGCAGGGCCCTTACCTGGCTTCACATGTTGGAATTCGATGACATTCCAGAGCTGACCATCGATATCTAGGGTCATGCCATTCTTTAGATCACTAGTTGATGCCACGGTGATTCGCCTCGCACTTTCATAATTTCTCAGCCCTTGCAGATTTTCCCGCTGGCTGGCTACCGATTTCGGTAAACAATGGAGTAAGGATACCTTCGAAAATGTGGCAGCCTTACCGCGTAAATCTCCTAATTGAGAAGATTTTTTAGGGCTACGCAAGCAAGAGCATATGAATTTGGTCCAAATCCAGCGATTGTTCCCGTTGCTACGCCAGAAATAACTGATGTATGTCGAAACTCTTCACGTGACATTGGGTTAGAAAGATGAACCTCAATCAACGGTGCCTTCACAAGCTCTGCAGCATCACGAATTGCATATGAGTAATGTGTGAAGGCGGCAGGATTAATAATTACAGGGGTCTTTGCATCAGCAGCTTCATGTAACCAGCCAATAATTGTTGCCTCATCATCGCTTTGACGAACATCGGCTTCGAATCCATTGCTCTTTGCGCTAGCTTCAATCAAGATAACTAATTCTTTGTAGTTGAGATCTCCGTATATTGAGGAGTCACGAATATCTAAGCGCGCAAGATTTGGCCCGTTGATTACAAGAATTTTCACTTGCTTACTCTCTCATATATCGCACTCAACTCGCGCTCACCTGGAGAATCTAGGCGGGCAGTCTTTTCCAGAGCCTCGAGAAGTACAAATCTGATGGTGCGCCCACGCGCCTTTTTATCTAAAGAGAGAAGAGGCAGTAGTCGAGTCCATGCTTGTGCTTCATAGCTAATAGGTAAATTGAGACTATTCAAGATTGTGCGATGCTGATCAACAATTTCCTTCGACAATGAGCCATAGGTATGTGAAAGCTCAGCGGCAAAGACCATGCCGATTGCAACCGCCTCTCCGTGGCGTAGTAAATATTTACTATCAATTTCGATTGCGTGGGCAAGCGTGTGGCCATAGTTGAGAATTTCTCGATGGAAGCTCTCCTTGAAATCCGCACTTACAGCTGATGCCTTTACCTTGATTGCCGATGTGATTAGTTGTGTTACTAAAATATTATCGTTTCTAATCTGTGCAAGATCTTTACCTTCAACCAGATCGAGAATTTTCTTATCTGCTATAAAGCCACACTTGATGACTTCA
>CAMBGL010000061.1 GCA_945866155.1 Bifidobacterium breve | reverse complement strand
GTGCAGGTGATTTCTCTTTCTGCAACTGTTTCAAATGCTGAAGAGTTTGGTGAATGGTTAGGCGAGATTCGCGGCAGCACCGAAGTAATTGTTAGCGAAATTCGCCCCATTCCTCTCTATCAGCATGTACTTATCGGAAATCGACTCGTTGATCTCTTCTCTCAACCTGGACAGATAAATGCCGAAATCTTGAAACTAGAGCGAGAGGCGATGCGCAAGGTACGAGTGCCTCGTCAACGCCGCGAGCGATTTAGCGAAGAAGGCGGCCGACTCACGCGAGCTGACATTATCGAAAAGCTCAATCGAGAGAATCTCCTACCTGCAATCACTTTTATCTTTTCTCGTATTGGCTGCGATGCTGCGGTAAAGCAATGTCTGCAAGCAGGGTTGCGCCTTACAAATACCGAAGAGCGAGCAATCATCAGAGAAACCGCGCTGCGTTACACGCTCAATTTGGCTGAAGAAGATCTTGTTGTTCTCGGCTTTGATGATTGGCTCACTGCTTTGGAACGAGGTATCGCAGCTCACCACGCAGGTTTGTTACCGAGTTTCAAGGGAGCAGTCGAAGAGTTATTCCAAAAAGGATTAGTAAAGGCAGTATTTGCAACTGAGACATTGGCACTTGGTATCAATATGCCGGCTCGTACTGTTGTACTCGAAAAACTTGTGAAATATAACGGTGAAGCACACGTTCCAATTACTCCGGGGGAGTACACCCAACTTACTGGCCGCGCAGGTCGACGTGGTATTGATATTGAAGGTAATGCAGTTATTCAATGGTCTCCAACAGTTGATTCAGCAACCGCTGCTGGACTCGCATCTACACGAACTTATCCTCTGCGTTCTTCCTTTGCTCCAACGTATAACATGGCAATAAATCTTATTTCTCGCTTTGGTCGCGAACGCGCACGTGGCTCATTGGAATCATCATTTGCCCAATTTCAGGCTGACAGAGCAGTTGTTGGCTTAACGCGACAGATAAAAAAGAATAACGTTGCGATGGCTGAGCTTATGAAAGATGCAACCTGTCATCTTGGTGATTTCAACGATTACGCCCGGCTACGACGCGAGATTCGTGAGATTGAAATTTTGCTTTCCAAGCGCGATGGTAAGAAAACTTTTGATAACAGGCAGAGGGCTCATCTCGAGAGCGAGATGCAAGGTCTAAAAAAAGGAATGCGCGAACATAGTTGCCATGGCTGTAGTGACCGTGAGACTCATGCTCGCTTAGCCGAGCGAGCAGATCGACTGCGGCGTGAAAACGATGGACTGACCAAACGCGTCGAAAACAGAACGCATGTGATCGCTAAAACATTTGATCAGATTTGCGATGTACTTACTCATCTCAAATATATAGATGGAGAAAAGAGTTCACCTCAAGGCAAAATCCTTGCCAAAATCTACGCTGAATCCGATCTCTTGTTGACAGAGACGATTCGTCTCGGCTTACTCGATGATCTAAGTGCTCCCGAACTCCTATCCGTAGCCTCATCGATGATCTTCCAATCTCGCTCCCAAGAAAATCTCGCTCCTAAAATTCCTCACATCAATGTTGCAAATGCACTCTCAGAGATTTCATCCCTGTGGGCACAATTAGAAAAATTGGAAAATGATTTCGGTGTTAAAACTCAGAAAGAGCCCGACTTTGGTTTCTGTTCGATTTCTTATCGTTGGGCTAATGGCCAATCGTTATCAAGTGTTCTCAAGGGTAGTGACTTATCCGTTGGAGACTTTGTGCGCTCAACGAAGCAACTCATCGATTTACTTACGCAAATAGGTGGAGCAAGTGAAAATCTTCGCGACAAATGTAGAGATGGCGTAAAGTGTTTGGATCGTGGCGTAGTTGCATATCTATTGGGGGATGTATGACCCTAATGCTCTTAGATAGCGCCTCACTTTGGTATCGCGCTTATTACGGAATGCCAGACACACTTACAGCCCCTGATGGAATGCCTGTCCATGCAATACGCGGATATTTAGATATGACATCCCGCTTGATTGGAATGTATAAACCAAATCGAATTGTTGCTTGCATTGAAGGAGATTGGCGACCTTCATGGCGCGTTGATCTATTTCCAGATTACAAAGCAAATCGCCTCGACGTTGAGGGGGAGGAGGAAGAGCCGGAAACACTCACAGCCCAGATTCCAATTCTTTTGGATTTACTCGATCTCTTCGGTATTCCTTTAGTGGGTGTCGATGATTATGAGGCCGATGATGTCATGGCGACATTTGCAGTACGCGAAAAGGGACCAATACGTATTGTCACTGGCGATCGTGATCTATTTCAACTAGTTGATGACAAGCAAGATATAAAAGTTGTTTATCTTGCAAAGGGAGTTTCACAACACGATTTAGTTGATCATGCATGGGTTGCTAATAAATATCTTATTCCAGGCGATCGGTATGCGCTCTTCGCGATCTTTCGCGGGGATCCCTCTGATGGTTTGCCAGGGGTCAAAGGTATTGGCGAAAAGGGTGCAGCAATCATTGCAAATAACGCTGCAGATGTTGATGAAGCGATCGCTAAAGCTAAAGCAAATGATTCACCTTTTGCTCCGGCTCTGAGTAAAAAAATTCTCGAAGGTCTCGATTATCTAAAAATTGCACCAATACTTGTACATTGCGCTCGAGATGTTTCCATTCCTTCAATGGAGATTGCGATGCCAACTAAGCCGAGTGATCTTTCTGAGATCTATAAGTTTCAAGAGAAATATGGTCTGGGTGCATCGGTAGATAAAATGATTACTGCATTGGGCTGGTAATGCCTCTCATCTCAATCTTTACCGGGTGGCTCTTATCAGCGAGTTATCCACCCATTGGTCGCTGGTACTTAGCACCACTTGCTATCTGTCTATGGATCTGGATACTTCATAAAGGGAAGCGTTCGATTCTCAATACCTTCGTCGTTGCATTCACATTCAATGCATTTCTCCTTCATTGGAGCTCCACCTATGTGGGCAATATTCCATGGCTCATTCTTTGCTTAGGGGAGTCACTGCTTTTCTTGCCGCTGGCATGGGCGCGCAAAAAACGAATAGTTTTCTTTCCAGCGATATTTCTATTGCTAGAACACATCAGATCGATTTTTCCATTCGAAGGCTTTGCATGGGGGCGTTTAGCATTTAGCCAAGCGGATGCACCGTATCGAGAAGTGGTTGCACTAGGGGGAGTCTCACTACTTACCTCTGTTGTCACCTGTATCGGAATTACGCTCTTTTTCATCAAGCCTCATTTCAAAATCAGCGCAATCTTTGGTTCCGTTGTTGCTCTTCTCATCCTTTTAGTAACTGCATTGCCATCTATGCAAACAACTGGAAGTTTCAAATCATTACTTGTGCAAGGTAATGTTCCCAAACTTGGTTTAGATTTCAATTCTAGAGCTGAAGCTGTATTTAACATGCACGTGAAAGAGACGCAACGAGCCGCTACGGAGCAGTCTGATTACAGCGTAATTATTTGGCCCGAAAATAGTGTCGATGTAGATCCATATAAAAGCGTCGATGTACAAACATCTCTGGCTTCACTCAACAGAGCAACCAATACGCCTATCATTATTGGAGCAGTTCTAAGTGCAGGTAATATGGTAGAAAATGCCTCGATACTATGGAACAAAGGTGCTCTATCGACATATATCAAGCAACATTTGACGCCCTTCGGTGAATATATTCCACTTCGTAGCATTGCGAGGAATTTCTCACCATTTGTCGACGATGTACAAGATTTCTCACCTGGAACAGGCGATGTTCTCCATAAAGTCGATAACGCTCTCCTAGGACCAGTCATATGCTACGAACTCATCGATGATTCCTACATCAATCGCATTAGTCGTCAATCGAACTTACTCGTCGTCCAAACCAATAATGCGACATTTGGAACCAGTGCACAAAGTGCGCAGCAATTGTCGATTTCAAGAATTCGAGCAATTGAAAACCATCGAGATCTTGTTAGTGTTTCGACAACTGGAATATCGGCAGTTATCGATTCACAAGGAAATATTGTGAAATCAACAACGAGTAATCAACCTGATCATTTGTTTGCGAATTCAAAACTATATTCGGGGCAAACACTGGCTAATAAACTAGGGAATTGGACTTTCTGGCTGACATTGGCAGGTCTTGGAATCCTTGGATTTATCACCAGACGGGTATACCGCTGAGCGTATATCTAACGCCGATAAGTTACATTATGTAAAGTAAATGGGAATCAGCCATCCCCGCACAGAACAGGCTCAATTAGGAGCTATATGCCTCTATTGGCGCGCAGGAACAGACCAAATTGCGGTCTCCAAAGGCGCCATCAATGCGTCCAACGGTTGGCCAATACTTACCGCGAGCCCCAATCAATTCACCCGGAATTAGGCCTGTAATCGTGGCTGGGAATGCCCCTGCCTCTCGTGAATAGCTGCGCTCCCAATTGGTCGCTGCAATAGCCCCAATAGTGTGTGGTGCGTTTCGAAGCGGTGAACCATCAATATCTTGCTTTCCATCGATGATCTCTTGGATCTCAGAGCGAATGCCAACCATCGCATCTATAAAGCGATTCATCTCCAGAATATCTTCGGATTCAGTTGGTTCAATCATTAGCGTTCCAGCAACAGGGAAAGACATCGTCGGTGCATGGAAACCAAAGTCCATCAATCGCTTTGCAATGTCATCAACGCTTACTCCTGAAATTTTAGTTATCTCACGTAAATCGAGAATACATTCATGTGCAATCAAACCTTTATTGCCGGTGTAGAGAATCGGATATGAAGATTTGAGTCGCGCCGCCATGTAATTTGCATTCAATATTGCTACCTCAGTTGCATGTGTTAGCCCTTCTCCCCCCATAAGGCGAATGTAGGCCCAAGATATTGGCAAAATACTCGCAGATCCAAAAGGTGCCGCTGAAATTGGTCCAGGACCTGTTGCAGGCCCTGCTGTTGCATCTAATGGATGGTTAGGTAGAAACGGTGCTAGATGTGCCTTGCAAATAACTGGACCAACACCTGGTCCCCCACCACCGTGTGGAATGCAGAAAGTTTTATGGAGATTGAGGTGAGAAACATCAGCACCGAATTTTCCTGGTTGCGCAGTTCCAACTAGTGCGTTGAGATTTGCACCATCTACATAAACTTGTCCACCAGCATCATGAATCATCGCGCAGATTTCTGAAATTGCAGATTCAAAAACGCCATGAGTCGATGGATATGTGACCATGAGGGCCGCAAGGGCGTCAGCATTGAGAGCAATCTTCAATTTCAGATCTTCTAAACTAACATTTCCTTCATCATCGCAATCAACGACTACTACCGACATGCCCGCCATCACTGCACTCGCCGCATTTGTACCGTGAGCACTCGATGGAATCAAACAAATATTTCGCCCAGTATCGCCACGTGAATCATGGTAATTGCGAATAGCCAATAGGCCAGCGAATTCTCCCTGACTGCCAGCATTGGGTTGAAGAGAAACTGCGTCATAACCAGTGATCTCTACCAACCATTTCGAAAGTTGTTCAATAAGTAAACGCGAACCCTTTGTCTGATCTGCTGGCGCAAATGGGTGAAGAGATGAGAACTCTGGCCAAGTCACTGCCTCCATCTCAGTGGCTGCATTGAGTTTCATTGTGCAAGAACCCAACGGAATCATTGTTCGATCAAGTGCTAGATCGCGATCCGCCAAAGTACGCAGATAGCGCATCATTGATGTCTCTGATCTATATGTGTTGAAAACTGGGTGGCTCAGAAAAGTTGAAGTACGTGCGAATGCTGGAGAAATTCGAGATGCTTTTGCATCGGATAAACCAAGAATCTCTAGAACTTCTTGGAACGTCGCGTCCGTCGTTGTCTCATCAAAAGAAACTCGTACTTGGGTATCTGAAATTGCGCCAAAGTTATATTTCTTCAATGTTGCGCGTTGATGTACCGCATATGCATCAACCACGTCGATTGTTACCGTATCAAAAATATTCTCGTTGTGAGAATTCGCTGCACTCGCAAGACGCGATGCGTATCCATGAACGCGCTCTGCAATTGCGCGAAGCCCCTCTGGTCCATGCCACATCGCATAGAAGGCACTGATATTTGCAAGTAGAACTTGAGCAGTACAGATATTGCTCGTTGCCTTATCTCGACGTATATGTTGTTCACGCGTTTGCAGAGCTAAACGAAATGCTGGGTTGCCATGTGCATCAATACTCTGACCAACTAATCGACCTGGTAAAGATCTTTCTAAGCCTTCACGCACTGCCATAAATCCTGCATGCGGCCCACCAAATCCCATTGGTACTCCAAAGCGTTGAGCGGAACCAATTGCAATATCTGCGCCCCACTCCCCTGGCGCCTTAATCAAAGTTAGTGCCAACAAATCCGTGGCCGCGATAACAAGTGCACCTTTGGAGTGCGCATAATCGGTTACTTTTGCGAAGTCACAAATTTCTCCAGTGGTATCCGGATATTGCAGTAAGAGACCGAAGAACTCTTGATCGAATCCATCACGAGCAACATGGCCAGCATCGACTTCAATAACCTTGATTCCCAGAGGCTTTGCGCGAGTGTGTACAACTGCTTTGGTTTGCGGATGAACATGTTCCTCAATCAAAAAGACTGCATCGTCAATCGTTTTAGACGTGCGCCTCGCAACAGTCATAGCCTCTGCTGCCGCAGTACCTTCATCGAGCATCGAAGCATTAGATAGAGAGAGCGCAGTCATATCGCAGATAACTGTTTGAAAAGCAAAAATTGCTTCTAGGCGACCTTGTGAAATTTCTGGTTGATATGGTGTGTAAGCGGTGTACCAGGCAGGATTTTCCAAAACATTTCGCTTGATAACAGCAGGTGTAATTGTTCCGTAGTAACCGCCGCCAATGAGCGATGTAAAGACTTTATTCTGTGAAGCAATCTCGCGAAGTTCAGCAATAACTTCAACTTCACTCTTTGCAGAATCTAAAGTTTGTGAAAGTTTTTGAGCAATTTCAATATTTGCTGGAACAACATCGCTGATGAAAGTTTGAATATCGCGGTAGCCGAGCAGAGCTAACATCTCCAGCTCGTCCGAGCCAGAAGGCCCGATATGGCGCTTTTCAAAGCGCTCACCGCTATACATCATCACCGCTCCCCTACGTTATTTTAATAGGGGAAGACTATTGTCTTTAGGCGCCTTTCGCCTTTCGACGTTGCGAAAGTTCGTCGTTACTTTCCCCACCAACAGGCTGGCCGTTGATCTCGCCAACAAGAGTTGAAAGTGAACCCTCAACCTCATGCCAAACTTTACTCACCGCAATACCAAAT
>CAMBGL010000060.1 GCA_945866155.1 Bifidobacterium breve | reverse complement strand
CATGTATTTCTTACTGTTTCTATCTGCGCCGTTTCAGATGCTCTACTCATCGCATTAGGTGCGGCTGGACTTGGCCAAATTCTTCAATCTCTTCCGACACTGCTGGAAATTATTAGATGGTTCGGAGTCGCATATCTAACATGGTTCGGAATTAAGAGTGTTCGTTCCGTCTTCAAAAGCCAAGTGATGGGCTCTTCTACAGGTGAATCGCCCAGCGCAAAAAAAGTTGCTACAACAGTCTTGGGTTTTACCTTCCTCAACCCTCATGTCTATTTGGATACAGTGATTTTGCTGGGAAGTATTTCGAATCAGTTCAAAGAAGATCGCTGGTTCTTCAGCCTTGGAGCCATGCTTGCAAGCCTCGTTTGGTTTGCATCAATTGGATACGGGGCAAAAGCAATGTCTAGATTTATGTCAAAGCCAATATTCTGGAAAGTTCTAGATTCAATTATTGCCTGTGTAATGTTTTCAATTGCCGGATATTTAGCTTTTGCTACATTATGAAATAGTTACTGCCCGACCACCGAGATACCACTCGGTGAAATAGACATCACCCTTTGATGAAACAGTTATACCGTGGGGGCTATTGAGCTTTCCCTCTAGCACATCAGGTGCAACTGAATCTGTGCCAGATAATTTATTCGGCCAACCTTCGCGCGTATTCACATTTGAAGTTGGAATAATCGCACGTACCTCGTCACTGAAATCAATTGCAAGAATTGCTCCAAAGAGGTCAGTGACAAGCAAGTCACTCCCCCGCACCGCTAGGGATGAAGGACTGGTCATTATTGGGTCAGCAACGCTACGGATGAAGGATCCATCTTCTTTGAAATAGAGAACTCTCTTATTGCTTCTATCCGCGACAGCAATTCGAGTTACAGATTCTCGTGTATCGATTGCAACACCATGAGGGCAATCAAACTTCTGGCCACTTGTTGAGCCGTCAAAAGTTTGAATTACACCATTTGATCTAACGACATGTACCAGACTCAGGCCATAGCCATCACCAATCCAGATATCCCCATTGGTAGCTAGTGCAATAGAGGTCGGTCTCCACTTATCTTGCTCATCGCTGCTTCGAATTGGTTGTTTGATAGTGCGCAAAATCTTTCCTTCTAGATTGATTTGTACGACTTGTCCTGGAGCCTGCGCGCCTGGATCACAAATCCAAATGGTGTCATCACTAGCTACTGCAATTCCATGTGAAACAGCAACTCCCACTTCAATTCGAACATGCTTCTTCGTACCGGGATCTAAAAATATAAGTGCTGCACCACCAGGTGCTTCGAATACAACTCGACCATCACTGAGAGCGCCAATACCTGAATGCATCCATCCTTGTTTTGAATCTCCGTCAAAGAGTGTTCTCCAAGTTACAGGGCTATTCAAATCCTTCAATTCCAAGACACCATAAGTTCGCCTGCTTCATAGGTTGCTACAGGATGCGCGAATGGACCTGGTTCATTTTGTTCAGCATGGACTAAATAGAGGCTAGGAATTCCATTTATGAGTTGCATAACACCTTCGCGAATTTCCACGCGAGCAACTTGTTGTCCAACGCATCCGTGGATTCCATGGCCGAATCCAATATGTCCAAAAGCGTCGCGAGATAGGTCGAATTTATCGGGATCTGGAAATTGACGTTCATCATGATTTGCTGCAACTGGTGAAACAGATACCGATTGTCCAGCTTTGATATGAACATCACCCAGAGTTAGATCCTCTGTTGCTGTGCGAGGAAAGAGCGTTAGAAACATTGCACCAACGCGCATGAACTCTTCCATGCCACCAGCAATAAGTGTTGGGTCATCTCGAAGTGCTTTGAGTTGCTCAGGATTATTGAGTAGAGCTGTCATACACGTTGTAATCATGTACGCAACTGAATCTCGACCTGAGACCATCAAAGAGAGAGTAAGACCTTCGATTTCAGATACTAATAAATCGCTGCGCAAAAGATCGCTAAGAACATCTTCTGCCAACTCATCTTTTTTCACTGGTAATACCCGACGTAAGAATTCAACTTTCTGCTCTGTCGTTGAATCGCCAACAAATAATTTCGAATACTCTTGACGAAATTGTTCTGGAATTCCTAGAACGCGCATATGACCAGCTGCAGATATTGGTTGCGAATAATGTTCTGTCACATCTACTGGTGTTGGCTGAGTGAGCAAATGCTTGAGCTGCTTAGCCACAATTTCTTTCATATCACTTTCATATCCGCGAGCAGAGCGCACTGAGTATCTATTCAAGATTGTTCTGCGAATTCGTGCATGTTGTTCGCCATCTAGACCTAGAACATTTCCAAGATCTAATTCGCTATCGGAACTCAGTCCATATTGTGCTTCAAGTGCTTCACCATGATGAGCAGGCATGCGGGCAGGTGTTTGGCAAAATCTCTTATCTTCTAGAACCATTTTGGCTAATTCATAGCGATTGATAATCAAGCCTTCATGACCATCTGAATATTCAAGGGGTGTCGCAGAGCCTTCTTCGCGCCAGATTGCAAAGGTTGGAGATGGACATGTTGGAGTTCCATCGTTAGGAATTCGGCGCACTTCATGCATCGGACATTGTTCTTGTGATGTAACTTCGCTCATCGAACTATGCCTCCATCATGGATCTAGATTGTCGAAATTCTCGTGGCATGTTCCAACCCACGATTCCAGTAGTAATTCCCTCCCTAATGGTAGCCGCGACAAAGCGGTTATCGCTAGGACTTCCATGCACAATTGTTAGCGGAATTTGCGCATCCAAACTGCCAAGCATGAGAATTTTGTTACCAAAGATTTCAGACCAGAAGAATGGATGAGTGGGAGCACTGGATTGCCCAGTTGCAATAAATTTACCGACCGCTAAACCCTGCTCGATTGCTGACGTTTGATTCTCAAGTCGTAAGGACTTTCCTGTAACCGGATTATGCCAACGGGCCACATCTCCCACAGCATAAATGTGTGGTGCTGCTAAACCATTTGAATCGCATAAAACACCATTTGATATATCTAATCCAGAATTGGCCAACCAATCCACATTTGGAATGCAGCCAATTGCAACCACAGCTACCTCGCCGGAGACCTTTGAACCATCAGATAAGTCAATAGTTATTCCTGACTCTTTCTCTGAAACGCTCACTATTTCAACCCCGTACTTGGTAACCACTCCATGCTCAAGAAAGAATTTATTTACGCGTGAAGCAAAATGTCCGCCAGTGAGAGGTAGTTGTGGTGCATCCATTCGATCAATAACCGTTGCATGGATTCCATACTCGCTAAGGGCGGAGATGACTTCAGAACCAAGAACTCCTGCACCAACCACCACTGCACTCTTTATCCCCACAAGTGCCTCGCGCAATCCAAGTGCATCATCGATAGTTCGAAGAACATGGACTCGGTTCATGCTCTCTGTACCCGGAAGTCTGCGAACGGATGCCCCCGTGGCAATAATCAATTCTTCGTACTTGAGGGTGTGCTTTTTAGTTGTAATCTCCTGCAATCCAACATTCAATTCGATTGCTTCGTCATCAATCAAAAAATCGAGTTCCAACTCTGTAAATTTCTCAGCCGAATCAATATTCGTTTGCGCTGCATTCCATTTTCCCGACAGAACCTGCTTTGAAAGTGGAGGCCTGTTATATGGCAGATGCTTTTCAGCGCCGATGAGGGTTATTTTTTTCGTGTAACCCTCAGCGCGCAATGATTGTGCACATGTAAGACCTGCAAGTGAAGCACCAACTATCAAAAGACCAGGTTCTTCGACCGACATCATTTCTACTCTTCGAGCGCAATCGCCTTTGCTGGACATAACGTTGCCGCCTTGCGCGCAAATGCAACGTATTCATCACTAGGTGTATCAGTGAGTAGAACAACCAAACCATCATCATCTTGATCGAATATCGAACCTGCAACTAATGCACATTGACCAGCGCCAATGCAGGCATCGCGATCTACTCTGATCTTCATGCACTCTCCCCTAATCGAAAATCTTAGGTGGATATTAGTACAAAACTGCCTTGAGGCTGCGAAGGCATTTCGCTATTTTTCTAACACTTAGTACATAATCAACCCATGACTCAATGGGGAACTCCAGATATGTATTCCAATCTCGCCCGAGTAATGGTGCGAACTCCAACAACGGTTGGAAAATTTGTGGAAGATGGGCATTGGCGTATGCCAGATACTGTGGCACTCCTTGAAGAACATAAGTCATTTACCCAATTACTCGAATCTCTTGGTTGCACAGTCGATGTTGCTGGTTCAATTGAAGGGCTTGTCGATTCTGTATATATGCACGACCCGATGATCATGACTCCACATGGCGCAATACTTTTGAATATGGCGAAGCCAGTGCGATCTACCGAGCCTGGTTTCTTCCGCACCGATTTAGAGAAGTTAGGTGTTCCAATCCTTGGAGAACTAAGCCCCCCTGCATATGCAGATGGTGGCGATAAAGTTTGGCTCGATGAGAAGACACTTCTAATCGGTCATAGTTACCGCACTAACACAGCAGGTATCGAACAAATTCGCGATCTCCTTTCACCATTTGGCGTAGATGTTCTCTCCTTCGATTTACCGCACTACGAAGGACCCGGTGCAGTTCTGCACCTTATGAGTGTTCTCTCCCCTATTGCACGCGACAAAGCCGTTGTCTATGAACCACTTGCACCTGCGCGATTGCTTCAATATTTAGAGTCACGTGGCATTACATGTTTTACCGTCAGTGAAAAAGAGATGCTCACTCAAGGAAGCAATATCTTGGCAGTACGCCCAAATGTTGTAGTACTTGCTGCCGGCAATCCAGAGATTGAAAGTAAATTGAAGAGCGCCGGCGTTGAAGTACATCTCTTTGCAGGCAATAACGTAGCTGTCAAAGGTGATGGCGGCCCAACATGCATGACAGCGCCCTTGCTTCGAATTCCTAACTAAACTTTCTTATATCCTTTTGGACATACAGGTTTAGCACCAACAACTTTTTTCGTGGTCAATCCCTTTTTACACTTTATAGAGATGCTCTTAGGTGCAATCGGTTTGGCGGGTGCGCTCGCTTCAGTTGCTGGTTTTTCAGATGCTGATTGGGTAGGAGCCTTTACCGCTTCTTGAGTCAGCTTGATTCGAATAGTTGGCACCGAGAAAGTGAAGTTCTTAGCCGATAATTTCATCCAGCCATTCTTCTCACTTAGCAACGTTGTTGCGACATTTTGTACTGAGCCATCTCCAGAGGTGATCGAGATCGTTGCACTCACTGGAGCCTTAGAAAAACCATAAAGGCAGCGTGCAGTATCAGATTTCATATTGAGTTCGTAGGAACCTTTGAACTCGGCGTTATCAAAACCATTGTGTGGTCCAGCAACTTTATATGTCATAAATCCATCAACGAGTTGAGGCGGACTTGGATCATAAATGCTTGCATTAGTTGAAATAATTCCTATCAAGCCATTTTTTGCATCGAAGCATGCTGGCCAACGGGCAACGCGCCAATTGCCTGGCGTCATACCTGTTATATCCCATCTCGAATTCTCAACAGGTGCCGCTTTCAAGTATTTTGCGAGAGCATCTACATAACCAACATTGAAGTTGGGATCATCTGGATTTTGCGTGTATAGATACTGCCAATTCAAACGGTCGCCCTGCGGTCTACCAATCGGACAATCACGACCCCCGCAATTTATAAAGGCGGCGCTCAGAGCCTTATCTGCAGCAATTTCAGAAGTTTTAAACTCTGCATAACTAATGGGGACTTGGATTGAATTACCTTCAATGCGTATTGAATTGATTTCCGAGGTGAGGGGTTCAACAGAAACGGATGCATCTCCGACGCGTCCAAAGAGCCAACCAGTAATGCGATTATCCATCTGCATCGTCAAGCCAATTTTTTGGTTCTTATTGAACTCGCTTCGCATTGCGCATTTACCTAGTTCAATCCACGCACAATCAAATCCTTGATCAAAGGGAGTTCCATCTTTGGAGAAAGATTCAAAGAAATCATCACCAGAAGGCAAAGTATGAATACGTAGCGGTATGTAATTACCTGATTTATAGGTGAAAGGAATTACGGTTGCATTGAAGGAGAATACATATGCAACTCCTGGTTCAAATGTTCCAGGGCTGTAATCAATGTTGTAGCGAATCGATATTTGGACACCGTATAACTTTCCAGATTCATCTTTCCAGACACTAATCGCTCCGCCCTCTGGGGTTTTAGCTTTCGCATTTGCTGGAATTTTTGGCATATCAATCTCGTGATCAAGAGTTACTTGCTTGAGACTTGCACTCGAATCCCCGAATTCGACATTTTTAATACACATATCACTTGGCTTGGAACTAGCCGTGCAAGGTGGAACCACCAAGTTGAGCATTAATGCTTTTAGCGATGCGCAGTGAGGATCGTCAACTGCTAAACAATAGAGTTGCTTACCACTGACATTATCGCGTCCAAAAATTTGAGAGTTATTCAAACCAAATTCCATATCTTGGAATACAAAACTAGACATTCCTGAGACAACTTGATTCATCTGCCATGCTGCGTTAGCAGGAGTACTGACGGGAACGATCAACGCAGCGATTGCAAAGGCAACACCAATGAGTTTCTTCACTTCAATCGCCTCTCCGCCTTCGATTCAGTGGTAACTATTCTCAAATTTAGGAGCCTTGTCGAGTACCAACGCTCCTCGATGGCATCCAATAGGGCTAAATGCTCAGGTAAGTCCTTCTATGAAGGTCAATGAATTCTGAAAGATAAGTTCGGCATCGTAATCGAGTGTCGCAACGTGATAACTATTAGTGAGTTCAATGCGATTCTTATTTGTTGATAAAATTCCTTTCATAACAATTTCGGTATTCGAAACGGGCAATGTGTGATCATCAACGCTATGGAAAAGCTGAACAGGCAGAGTAATCTCACCCAATTTTTCACGTGTAATTTTGAGCATCTTGAGTAGCTCGTGAATTCCTACAAGCGGAGTTGCGTCGTATCCCCATTCTGAAATTCCAGGCCTCTTGATATCACCTGAGACCGCTTTGCGCATTTTTGTAACACGGGAGACCGCCCATGCCAATGGAACCGACACAAATGGAAGATGAATCATCGGATTAACAAGAATGATGCCACGCAATTTTGATTGATGTTTTTGTGTTACATGCAAGGTCGTTCCGCCACCCATGGATAAGCCGCACATAAAAATGACATCACATTTTTGTGACAATTCTTCTAAGACTGACTCCACACATGTTGACCACTCTTGCCACTTCACTTTATTCAAATCTTCTGGCTTTGTTCCATGACCTGGTAACAACGGCACTCGTACTGTGTAACCGCG
>CAMBGL010000059.1 GCA_945866155.1 Bifidobacterium breve | reverse complement strand
ATGAAATCGTAGAGAAGACAGCACTTCGTTACGAAGAAGCATTTTTTCGAATTACCGGCAGTAAGTTCTAAGAAAAGGGAGCGCACAATGGCAAAAATCGTGGTGGATGTAATGCTCAAGCCAGAAATTCTCGACCCACAAGGAAATGCTGTTGCATCAGCGCTTCCACGTCTCGGATTTACTTTCGCAACATCAGTGCGCCAAGGAAAACGTTTTGAAATTGAAGTAGCGGGGGAGCCAACACCTGCACAGCTTGCAGAGGTAGAAAAAGCTGCAGAAGTTTTACTTTCTAATCCTGTCATTGAAAACTATGTTGTGAGAGTAGAGAAGTAATGAGAGTTGGCGTTGTAACTTTTCCTGGCACACTCGATGATCGAGATGCCGCACGCGCTGTGTGCGCAGGTGGATCAGAGGCAATTGAACTCTGGCATGGAGATGCGGATCTAAAGAATGTAGATGTAGTTATTTTGCCTGGTGGATTTTCTTATGGTGATTACTTACGCTGCGGTGCAATTTCTCGCTTCGCACCTGTCATGACATCAATTATTGAACAAGCAAACAAGGGAATGCCACTTCTTGGAATTTGCAATGGTTTCCAAGTTCTATGTGAATCACACTTATTGCCAGGTGCACTTACTCGTAATTCGGATCTTCATTTTCTCTGCAAAGATCAAGTAATCTCAATTGAAAATACAAATACACCATGGACTTCATCCTTTTCCAAAGGTCAAGAAATACTTATTCCACTCAAAAATGGTGAAGGTTCATTCCAATGTGATGATGCGACACTTGCTTCCCTTGAAGGAGATGGGCAAATCATTGCCCGCTATGTTGGTGAAAATCCAAATGGATCACGTAATATGATTGCAGGAATTACAAATGCTCGTGGAAATGTTGTTGGCCTTATGCCTCACCCAGAGCATGCAATCGATGCATTGACTGGGCCATCAGCTGATGGCTTGGGATTCTTTACATCGATTCTAAATGCGATGGTGAAGTAATGTCACTCGATACCGTTGCACAAGCAATTGCACATCCAGATACAGCCCAGCCATTCAAAGAATTGGGACTAAAACCCGATGAATACGGGCGCATCAAAGAAATTTTAGGACGCCGCCCAACGTCATCAGAATTAGCAATGTATTCGGTGATGTGGTCAGAGCACTGCTCGTACAAATCTTCGAAAGTTCACCTCAAACAATTTGGCGAGAAAGCACCGAAGTCTGACGCTCTATTGGTTGGTATAGGTGAGAACGCTGGCGTTGTCGACGTTGGTCAAGGTTATGCAGTCACATTCAAAATCGAATCCCACAACCACCCATCTTTTGTTGAGCCTTATCAGGGCGCTGCAACTGGAGTTGGTGGAATCGTGCGCGATATTTTAACAATGGGTGCTCGCCCAATTGCAGTGATGGATCCCTTGCGATTTGGTCCAGCCGATGCCCCAGATACTCGTCGTGTATTGCCAGGAATTATTGCTGGTGTTGGTGGTTATGGAAATTGTCTAGGGCTACCAAATATTGGCGGTGAAGTTGTATTTGATGAAACGTATATTGGAAATCCATTAGTAAATGCACTTTGCGTGGGAGTCATGCGCCATAGCGACATCAAATTAGCGAAGGCTGCAGGTGCTGGAAATTTAGTTGTTCTCTACGGTGCTAAAACTGGTGGCGATGGAATTGGAGGAGTATCCGTTCTTGCATCAGAGACTTTTGGTGATGGTGGATCAACTAAGCGCCCAAGCGTTCAAGTGGGAGATCCATTTGTAGAAAAAGTCTTAATCGAATGCTCACTCGAAATCTTTGCCGAAGATTTAGTTGTTGGAATTCAAGATTTAGGTGGTGCAGGACTTTCTTGTGCAACATCAGAGCTTGCATCAGGTGGCAGTGGCGGGATGAAAGTACAACTCGATAAAGTTCCATTGCGCGACCCATCACTTTCTCCTGAAGAGATTTTGATGTCAGAGTCGCAAGAGCGCATGTGCGCCATTGTTCAACCATCAAAAATTGCTCGCTTTTTAGAAATTTGTAAGAAGTGGGATGTGACGGTCACAGTTATTGGTGAAGTAACTGACGGAAAACATTTGGAGATCACCTGGAATGGTGAACTTATTGTTGATGTTCCACCTCGCACAGTTGCACATGACGGTCCGGTGTATAACCGCCCACTTGCTCAACCTGAATATATAGATCGTGTGAATGCAGAAAAGATTTCAGTTCCAATGCCACAAAGTTCTGCTGAAATAAAAGTAGCGCTATTGAAATTAGTAAGCGCTCCTAATATGGCAGATAAGTCTTGGGTTACTGCGCAATACGATAAGTATGTTCAAGGAAATACAATTCAAGCTCAACCTGATGATTCAGGAATGGTTCGGATTGATGAAAAAACCCACCTAGGCGTAGCTATCGCGACGGATGCGAATGCAAACTGGTCATATCTCAACCCTTATCAAGGTGCGAAGTTGGCACTTGCAGAGGCTGCTCGCAATATTGCAACAGCAGGTGCACGTCCGCTAGCAGTAACTAATTGTTTGAACTTTGGCTCACCAGAGGATCCAGGAGTTATGTGGCAATTTGCTGAATCAGTACGTGGTTTAGCTGATGGTTGTTTAGAAATGGGATTACCTGTTACAGGTGGAAATGTTTCGTTCTATAACCAAACAGGAGAGGTTGCAATTTTGCCGACTCCAGTCATCGGTGTTCTTGGTGTAATCGATGATGTGCGCACGCGTACACCAATGTCTTTCAACAAAGCAGGACTAGAACTTTACCTTTTGGGAACCACGCACTCCGATTTAGCTGGTAGCGAATGGGCATTTCTACACGGTCAACGAGGCGGAAATTCTCCAACGGCAGATTTACAAAATGAAATGAACTTGATTGAAGTATTACTTGCTGGGCGAAGTCAAAAAATATTTACTGCTGCGCACGATTTGAGTCAAGGCGGATTGGCCATGTCAATTACTGAAATGGTTTTGCGCCATATGGTCGGTGCAACTATTTCCCTCAAGAATGTAGCAAATGATTTGTTGAGTGAGACACCAGGAAGAGTGATTGTTGCAATTGAATCTTCACAAGCAGGGGCTCTGTCAGATCTTTGCGCAAAATACAAGACACCAGTATCCAAGCTTGGAACTACTGGAGGAGACTCCCTTGTTATCAACGAGACAACCATTTCGCTTCAAGAATTAAAAATAGCGCATACTTCGACATTCCCTAGATTGTTCGGATAAGAGATGCGCGATACAGCTGTACTTGAAGAAGTGAAAGCTACGCTTTCGCAACTAACTTCCATCGCTCCCGGTCGCGCAATTGAAGTCCGAATTCCACCCTATGCAGCAGTGCAGTGCGGGGAAGGCCCAACACATACACGTGGAACTCCACCCAATGTTGTCGAGATGGATGCACAAACTTGGTTAGCACTTGCTAAAGGGGAAATCACATGGGAGTCAGCGATGAATAGTGGTGCAATAAGTGCGTCGGGAGTTCGAGCCAATCTTTCGCAATATTTACCACTTAGGATTACGTCATGACGCGGCGCCCGGACGGAATGCTCAATCACAATCTTTTTGATGAAGATAAAGGGCCACAAGATGCATGCGGAATCTTTGGAGTGTGGGCACCTGGTGAAGAAGTAGCAAAACTTTCTTTCTATGGTCTGTACGCGCTACAACACCGTGGCCAAGAATCTGCAGGAATTGCAACTAGTGATGGAGATCGAATTCTTGTCTATAAAGATATGGGTCTCGTCTCTCAAGTATTTACTGAAAGTGACTTAGCTGTCCTCAAGGGAAATCTTGCTATCGGTCATTGCAGATACAGCACAACTGGATCGAGCACGTGGGTCAATGCACAACCAACTTTACGTCCAACAAAATATGGAACGCTTGCACTGGCGCACAATGGAAACCTTACAAACACAGGAGATCTTGCAGAACTAGTACAAAAACTAGAAGCCGCACCGACAAAGAGTGAGCGAGTTGCAACAACTGATACTGAAATTATGACAGCACTGATCGCGCTGCAAAATGAGAAAAACGTTGAAGCTAGTGCACTCGCTGTGTTGCCTTTATTAGAAGGTGCTTTTTCAATTGTCTTTATGGATGAAAACACACTCTATGCAGCGCGCGATCGCCATGGTGTGCGCCCACTTGTCATTGGAAAACTAGAACGGGGATGGGTCGTTGCATCAGAGAGCGCCGCACTAGATATTGTCGGTGCATCCTTTGTTCGCGAAGTTGAGCCAGGTGAATTCTTAGCAATAAACGAAGATGGAATCCGTTCTCACCGTTGGTCAGAGCCAGAACCAAAAGGATGCCTCTTTGAATATGTATATTTAGCGCGACCAGATACAACAATTGCTGGTCGCGGAATTCATGCAACACGGGTGCAAATAGGTGCACAACTCGCGCGAGAAGCACCAGTAGATGCTGATCTTGTAATTCCAGTTCCTGAATCAGGAACTCCAGCTGCGATTGGATATGCAAAAGAATCTGGAATTCCTTATGGTCTAGGTCTTGTAAAGAATTCTTATGTTGGAAGAACTTTTATTCAACCATCACAAACTATTCGCCAATTAGGAATTCGCCTCAAACTAAACCCATTACGCGAAATTATTGAAGGCAAAAGAATTATTGTTGTCGATGATTCAATTGTCCGTGGAAATACTCAACGTGCAATTGTTCGAATGCTTAGAGAAGCAGGAGCTCGAGAAATTCACGTGCGCATCTCTTCACCCCCAGTGAAGTGGCCATGTTTCTACGGAATTGATTTTGCTACTCGCGCCGAACTCATTGCTAGTGGCCTAGATACAGAGGAGATTCGTCGCTCAATTGGCGCAGATTCTCTTGCCTACGTCTCGCTAGAAGGCCTTGTTGGTGCAACAGAGATTGCATCAGATCGCCTCTGTAGTGCATGTTTTACTGGTCAATACCCAATCAAAATTCCAGAAGATATGTCTGAAGGAAAGTTGCGCCTAGAAATTACGGAAGTTCACGGTCACTAATGTCTACATATAAAGATGCAGGTGTTGATATTGATGCGGGAGATCGCGCAGTTCAATTGATGAAGGCATCTATTGCAAAGGCATCACGCCCTGAAGTTATGGGCGGCATTGGCGGATTTGCGGGACTATTTGATGCAAGCGCACTCAAAAAATTCAATAAGCCCTTACTTGCAACCTCTACTGACGGTGTTGGAACAAAGACAGAAATAGCTCGAGCCCTTGGTAAGTACGACACGATTGGCGAAGATCTTGTTGCAATGGTTGTTGATGATCTTGTTGTTTGCGGGGCAGAACCTCTCTTTATGACTGATTACATTGCAGTAGGAAGAGTTATTCCAGAGCGAATTGCAGAAATTGTTGCGGGTATTGCGCGCGGTTGCGAGAAAGCAAATACCGCACTTGTCGGTGGCGAAACTGCAGAACATCCAGGACTACTGGGTGATGATGAGTTTGATATTGCGGGTGCTGCAACTGGCGCAGTGGATGCGGATAAGTTGCTGAGTGCAGATCACGTACGTGCAGGTGATGTCATTATTGCAATGCCATCAAGTGGTTTCCACGCAAATGGTTTTTCACTTGTTCGCCACATTATCAAGACAAAGAAATTGAGTTTAGAAGCGCATGTCTCTGAGTACGGAAAATCTTCTGGAGAAGTTTTTCTCACTCCAACTGAAATTTATACACTTGATTGTTTAGCGCTTATCAAAGTGTTAGAGAAAAAATTGCGTACTTTCTCCCATATTACTGGCGGCGGTATTGCTGAAAATACTGCGCGAGTAATTCCACAAGGACTAAGCGCCAGATACGATCGCTCAACATGGTCACTTCCAGTTGAAATGGAATATATGGCGGCGTTGGGTGGGGTACCACAAGGCGATATGGAGCGAACTTGGAACTGCGGAATCGGAATGGTTGCAATTGTTGATCCTTCCGTCGCTGATTTAGCAATGAAAAGCTTGTCCGCTCGTGGGATGAAGGCATGGATTGCAGGAGATATTCAAAGTTCCCAAAATTCAGGCGCTCACTCGGCATACTTAGAGGGCTCATATAAGAAGTAAGGAATCGCATCACATGGCTAATCAATCTAAAGGTCGCAGAGCTGTAGTCGCTAAGAAAAACGATAACCGCCATATTTGGCTAATTGTCGTGCCTGCCCTTGCCTTCTTTATAAAAATGATTGTTATGAGCAACACCGTGCAAGGCGGCTGGCTTGGCGCTGATGGTGAAAATTATTTGAGTGCTGTCGATGGTCTCAAAGCTGACGGATTCTTCTCTGAAGTCAGAAATCTTCATTACTGGCCTGCAGGATATTCAATATTTATTTGGTTACTTGTAAAGATTGCCGCTGGAAATTTTCTTTATCTACTTTCAATTACCCAAGGCCTGCTCTTTGCATATGCAACTTATTTTTTCACAAAGCAATTACTTTCAACTCGAATCACATTTTTAGCCGTAGTCGTATCTTTTTTCATTAGTTTCAACCCAACTCTCTCACTGAGTTCAAATGTCGTTGGCTATGAAACACCTGCTGCAGCCCTCTTGCTTATTTCAATTGCGCTTTTAGTAAAAGATAAGTTGGAAAATCCTCTTGGGTATTCTAAAAAACTAGTAGCGCTTACAGCACTTGCAATCAGTCTTTCATGTTTCTTCCAGCCCAGAAATATCCTTTTCGGTATTGCAATATTCTTTATCTACTTCCTTCTTTTGTCCGGAAAGAGATCAAAAATCGAGTTTGCATCAATAACTTTAGTTGTACTCATGCTCTTCCCTGCAGTATTGATGGGAAGAAATATCGGTGCAATCAATAGCGCAACTATTTCCACAAACCTTGGGACAACAATGTTCATCGGAATAGGTGATGGCGCAACGGGTGGATATAACGGAAAATATAATGGAGTTCCCTGTCCAGCATCTGAAAAAGGTACAGAGGCTCAAGTGGATAGCGCTAAAGTGAAATGTGCACTTACTTGGTATGTAAAGAATCCAGGTAAGACTGTAGTTTTAGCAGCAAAGAAAACAGCATTTTTCTGGTCACCATGGTTTGGGCCAGTAGCCAATGGAACAATGGCGAGAAACCCTTGGCTAAAGATCAATCCAGTAAAAACAGGAATCAAAACACAAGAAAATTATGATTTTGTCTTTGGTGGATTTTCAAAAACCGTTTCATGGTTATGGGTTATCGGCCAACTCGTACTTCTCTTCTCAGGCTTAATCTGGCTCTGGAAGATGGGCGGAAATGAAAAACTGTTGGCAATGCTCGCTGGCGCACCCGTGATTCTGGGTTGGCTGATCTCTATGGGAACCATCGGTGATCACCGTTTCCGACTCCCACAGATGGGCTTGAGCCTCTTTCTCCAGGTTGCAGGCTT
>CAMBGL010000058.1 GCA_945866155.1 Bifidobacterium breve | reverse complement strand
GCAAGCAAACGTGATTATGCAGTTTTTCTCTGTAACTCAGATGAAAGCTTGGAAAAAGAAAATAAGTATTTATCTGTCTTGATTCAACAACAGGTTCGCGGCGTACTTATAACCCCCTCAGATTCTAAGAGTCACCAATACGAAAACTTGCGTGAGCGTGGAATCTCTGTTGCTTTGCTAGATACTGAAACTAAGAACTCATCACAATGTTCTGTTTCAGTAGATGATGTGCGCGGTGGAGAAATTGCCATGGAGCACCTTGCATCACTTGGGCATAAGGAAATTGCTTGGGTGACTGGTCCTGAAACTATTCCCCAGGTTGCCGACCGAACTGCTGGCGTTATGCGCGCGGCAAAAATCGCTAAAGTTGAGATCTCTACTATTCGAGTGGCACTAATGAATAGTGCGCAAGGAACAGATGCAGTTAAAAAAATACTCGCCCTAAAAAAGATGCCCTCTGCTATTTTTTGTGGAAACGATCTATTGGCCTTTGGTGTTATGCGCGGCTTGCTCGATGCCGGAATAAGAATTCCAGAAGACGTATCTCTACTTGGTTATGACGATATTGCATTTGGAAATTCGGCAGCAGTTCCACTCTCTTCAATTTCACAGCCAGCGTATCAACTTGGCGTGACGGCTGCAGAATTATTGATTTCAGAATGTGAAGAGAATGAGGTTCACGCGCACCAACAGATTAAGTTCCAGCCTCAATTAGTGATGCGAGCATCAACTGCTACAAAGAAATAGTTAGTCTCTGCGCAACAAATTGACATGTTTTGGCTGTAATTCATCGAGTGAATTAACACCAATAAGCTTCATATTTCGAATCATCTGAGTACGCATGATCTCTAGTGCCCGTTCAACTCCGGCTTGTCCACCGGCCATAAGGCCATACAAATATGCACGGCCTATGTATGCAAATTGAGCACCGTGAGCAATGGCTGCTAATACATCTGCGCCATGCATAATTCCTGTATCAATATGGAGTTCGTAATCCTTTTTGAATTCCTTCTTGATATCGGCCAGTAAGTGCAATGGAACTTGTGCGCGATCTATTTGACGTCCGCCATGATTAGAGAGAAGTACCGCATCAGCGCCAAGTTTTGCTGCCTTCTTCGCATCTTCTAAATTCTGAACGCCTTTGATAATCAAATTACCATCCCATTGTTCGCGGATCCATTTGAAATCTTCGAATGTCATTGTTGGGTCAAACATGAAGTCAAGAAGTTCGGCAACAGTGCCATTCCAACTTGAAAGGGAAGCAAAGCTAATGCCAGGAGTTGTTAGAAAATTCATCCACCAGTTAGGACGTGGGAGTGCATTGATAAGAGTTTTCACAGTAAGTGAGGGTGGAACAGTGAGGCCGTTGTATGAATCACGTAAGCGATGACCTGCAACAGGAACATCGACAGTAAGCATCAAAGTATTGACGCCAGCTTTCTTTGCGCGATCAACTAGTGCCATGCTTGCATCGCGATCTTTCCACATATAGAGCTGGAACCAGTTATGACCGTTAGGTGCTGCTGCAACGACATCTTCAATTGTTGTCGTTCCAAGTGTTGAGAGAGTGAATGGAATTCCAAATTTTTCTCCAGCACGTGCAACAGCGCGCTCGCCCTCTGTCTGCATCATGCGTGTAAATCCAGTTGGCGCTAAACCGAAAGGCATTTCAAATCTTTCACCCAAAGTTTCGCGAGTGATATCTACCTTTGAAACATCACGAAGAATGTTTGGAATCAATTCAATATTTGCATACGCCTGGCGCGCGCGATCTAAACTCAACTCAGATTCTGCTGAACCATCTGTGTAATCGAAAGGACCCTTAGGTGTGCGCTTCTTTGCAATCGTACGTAAATCCCAAATTGTGTATGCCTTAGCAAGACGCGCTTTCTTGCGATGAATGGTGGGCATCTTGAACTTGAGCAGAGGCGCGAGCTCGGAGACTTTAGGGAATTGGCGCTTCACATTCTTGGGCGATTTCATATAGGAATCCTAAAGGGCAGGGGAATAAAGGGCATCCCTGCTCGGTTCCTTCTATAGGAAACCTGAGTCGCTGCGACTCAACTTTGTGAGTATTATCGACTCAGGTACCAAGGCACCTCGACCTCAGATTGGGCTCGAGAGAAGAAAAAGGAGCACTACATAATGGCTAGAGCAGTCGGAATCGACTTAGGAACAACGAATAGTTGCGTATCAGTTCTCGAAGGTGGCGAGCCAACGGTTATCGCCAATGCCGAGGGCGCTCGCACTACCCCATCGATCGTCGCCTTTGCTAAAAATGGCGAGGTCTTGGTTGGTGAAGTTGCAAAGCGTCAATCGGTCACAAATGTTGAACGCACGATTCGTTCGGTCAAGCGTCACATGGGTACTAACTGGACTATCGATATCGATGGCAAAAAGTACACATCACAAGAAATTTCTGCGCGAGTATTACAAAAACTCAAGCGCGATGCCGAGGCATATCTTGGCGAGACAGTAACGGATGCAGTTATTACCGTTCCTGCTTACTTCAACGACGCACAACGTCAAGCAACAAAGGAAGCTGGCGAAATTGCTGGTCTCAATGTCTTGCGTATTATCAACGAGCCAACAGCTGCTGCGCTCGCATACGGTCTTGATAAGGCCGATCAAGAGCAGACAATTCTTGTATTCGACTTAGGTGGTGGAACTTTTGACGTTTCACTTCTAGAAATCGGAGATGGAGTTGTCGAAGTAAAGGCAACTAATGGTGATAACAATCTTGGTGGAGATGACTGGGATCAAGCACTTGTCGATTACTTAGTTCAAACATTTGGTTCCAAGAATGGTATTGATCTGACAAAAGATAAGATGGCGATGCAACGTATTCGTGAAGCTGCTGAAAAAGCAAAGATCGAACTTTCATCATCACAATCCGCATCAATCAATTTGCCATACATCACAGTAGATTCTGAAAAGAACCCATTGTTTATGGATGAAACCATTACACGTGCACAATTCCAAACATTGACAGCGCCACTACTTGAGCGTTGCAAGAAGCCATTCCAAGCAGTTCTCAAAGATGCTGGAATTCCAATTGCAAATATTCAAAGCGTTGTACTCGTTGGCGGATCAACTCGTATGCCTGCAGTAGTAGATCTTGTACGCGAACTCACTGGCGGAAAAGAGCCAAATAAGGGTGTAAACCCTGATGAAGTTGTTGCAGTTGGTGCTTCCCTTCAAGCCGGTGTTCTCAAAGGTGAAGTAAAAGATGTTTTGCTACTCGATGTAACACCACTTTCTCTTGGTATCGAAACCAAGGGTGGAGTTATGACAAAGTTGATTGAGCGCAACACAACTATTCCTACAAAGCGAAGCGAAATCTTTACAACTGCCGATGATAATCAGCCCGCTGTCCAGATTCAGGCCTACCAAGGTGAGCGTGAAATGGCTACATATAATAAGAAATTAGGAATGTTCGAACTCACTGGACTTCCACCCGCACCACGTGGAGTTCCACAGATCGAAGTTACATTCGATATCGATGCAAACGGAATCGTTCACGTTTCTGCAAAAGATCTTGGTACAGGTAAAGAACAGAGCATGACAATTACAGGTGGCTCTGCACTTTCAAAGGATGAGATCAATCGCATGATGGAAGATGCTGAAGCCCATGCTGAAGAAGATCGCCAACGCAAAGAAGAGGCAGAGATTCGCAACGCAGGAGATTCACTTGTGTATCAGACTGAAAAGTTCATTGCTGATAATGTAGAAAAACTCAGTGAAGGCGAAGCTGCAACTAAGAAGGCAGAGACTGAAGAAGCACTTGTTGAACTCAAGAGCGCACTCGGTGGAGCTAACTTCGAGATGATTAAGTCTGCAACAGAGAAAGTTGCAACCGTTAGTCAAGCACTTGGCACCGCACTCTACGCATCAGCTGGAGCAGCATCGCAAGAAGGTCCACCAGCCGATGATGGCGTAGAAGATGCTGAGATCGTTGAAGAACAAAAGTAATGAGTGATTCAACTGAAGTTGTTACCGAAGAAGTAACACCAGAAGTTGTAGCGGAGACTGCGCCGGAGCAAGAAATTGATCCGGTTGCAGCACTTACTGCTGACCTACAACGTCTACAAGCCGAGTATTCAAATTATAAAAAGCGTGTAGAGCGCGACCGCGCCCTTGCGCATGAACTAGCAATCGGTGCCGTCCTTACCGAACTCCTTGCCTTGCATGACGATGTTGATCGCGCATCAGAACATGGTGAACTGACCGGGGGATTCAAAGCAGTTGCTGATCAACTCAATGCCATTACTTCACGTATTGGCTTAGAGAAATATGGCACTGCGGGCGATCCATTTGACCCACAAATTCATGAAGCACTTCTCCATGACACATCTGCCGATGTTGCTGTTGCTACTGCTACAAAGATTTTGCAGCCAGGGTATAAATATAAAGATCGGATCTTGCGTCCTGCTCGTGTTGCAGTAACTGATCCCGCCGAAAGCGAATAACTATGGCTGCCAAAGACCTATATGAAAAAGATTTCTATAAGGTCCTTGGCCTGCCAAAGACAGCGCAAGCCGATGAAATAAAGAAGAAATATCGCACTTTGGCGCGTGAATTACACCCTGATAAAACAAAGGGCGATTCAGTGCGAGAAGAAAAGTTTAAGGAAGTATCTGAGGCATACGAGATTCTCTCTGATACTAAAAAGCGCGCTGAATACGATGAAGCTCGCTCTCTCTTTGAAAGAGGAGGATTTAGAGCACCTCAAGGTGGACAAAACTTTCAGGGCGGTGACCTCAATGATTTATTTGGCGGAGGAAATCCTCAAGATATTTTTGCAAATCTCTTTGGTGGTGGCGGGCGGCGTGGCCCACGTAAAGGGCAAGATTTACAGACAGAGGCAACAATTACTTTCCGCGAATCAGTATTTGGAACAACCCTTGAACTAAAACTTACATCCGATCGCGGAGTTCCACAAAATGTTTCCGCGCGCGTTCCAGCAGGTGTAAATGATGGAGCAAAGATTCGCGTCAAAGGAAAAGGCGCATATGGTGAAGCGGGCCCTGGTGATTTATTCATTTTGCTTCATGTAAAGCCACATCCAATTTTTTCTCGCAAGAGCGAGAACCTCACAATCGTATTACCAGTTACCTTCGCTGAAGCCGCTCTTGGGGCCGACATCAAAGTCCCCACTCTCTCTGGTGATGATGTAACAGTTCGCCTTGCACCAGGTACACCTAATGGTCGAGTCTTGCGAGTAAAGGGACGTGGAATTATTAAAGGATCAACGACAGGAGACTTACTTGTAACCGTTGAAGTTCAAGTACCACAGCGCGTTGAGGGTAAAGCAGCGGAAGCGCTAAGAACTTTTGAGAAAGAAACAGCAAGTATCGACGTTCGTGCTGAATTTATCTCTAAGGCATCGATATGACACAAGAGCCAGAAGATTCAGAGATTAAAGATGATATTGGTCTTTATGTAATCTCTGTTGCTGCAGAACTTTCAGGTCTGCATCCACAAACACTTCGTCAATATGATCGCTTAGGTTTAGTTTCACCAGAGCGCACTGAAGGCAGGAACCGTCGCTATTCATTACGCGATATCGCATCACTTCGCATGGTTGGTCGCTTAGTAGGAGAAGGTATCAATCACGCAGGGATCAAGCGCATTATCGAACTTGAATCAGCAATGGTAAATATGGCACTTGAAGTAGCGAAATTACGTATAGAAGTTAATGCTCTCATTGATGCAAATCCACCAAAAGGACTAGCAATCCGAAAGAAAAACAACGTTATTGTCTATAAAGACGGTAACTGATTTCTTTCACGTTTTTCAATGTTAGCTCTGCTCTTTCGCAAGATTGGTGCTTCAAGAAATTTCCAACTGATTTCGGCAAAGAGCCACGTAAGCAGAATTACAAGTAATGTTGAATCTGCCCAACGGCCTAAATTAATAGTGCCGTAGTAGTAATACGTGTCATCCATTTTATTTTGCCATATTTGCATAATCATGTAATGCCACAAGTAAAGGCCGAATGAGAGCGTTGCAACTCGTTTGAAGAAACGCATTTCAAGGAAGTTTCCAAGGAATGTACTAAATGGAACGGTAGCAAGTGCAAATGCAACAAGTGCTGCATAGACTGGGGAGAGGTATGGCTGGCGAGTAATTGCATCAGGCACACCAGGTATTAGGCGGACCTGAATAAGTACGAAGGCAACCAAAATTCCTGCAAGTGATAACAAATCATATTTTTTAGATGGTTGTGTTCCCTTAGATTTCTTATTAGAAATATAGAGAGCAGCGCACGCACCAAGTAAGAATTGCGTAAAGAATGATGCAAGGTTCCAGTATGGCAACCACAGCTTGGCACCACCGGCCCAACCCCATTCCCAGCCTTTGAGGTAATCATCTGTCATAAAGAATTTGATGAGAAGTGGTTGCAGCGATTGGAGGAATACGATCCAGATTCCCATTCCAATTGCCGCACTCCTTACTGTTCGTGCTTTCCAAAAAATTGAGAAGAGAACTAATGGAAGAAGAATGTAGGACCAAATCTCAAGTGTGATTGTCCAAAGTGGTGGATCAAGTTCGGATGCAAAAAAAGTATTCCAATGAAAATGAGAAACAAGAAGTAAGCCAGCAATGATTCGAGACCAGACTATTTTGAAATCTATAATTTTGACGGCAAGAAAAGCTGACAAAATTAGAATGAGGTAATAGCTGGGCAAGATTCGAGCCGCTCTATTTTGAAAGTATGTACGCATTTTTGGCTGAGGAGTATGGCCAATAAATGCATTCCAGAAGGGAGTAGCCAATAAGCAGCCTGAAAGCACGAAGAAAATACTTACACCAACTTCTCCTCGCATACCCATGTATTGAATAACCTGAACCCACACTGGCGAGGCCACTGGATCTAGGCGCTGCATGACATGGTGGTAAAGAACCATCATGCACGCGATTGCACGGAACCCATCTGCGCCTTTGATGCGTGTATTCATAAGACTCTCCCCGTTGCTATTTCAATTGTGGGAGAGTAACTCAGAATTAGAATTTGTACACGATAGGCTTTCCGTATGAGCGCACGAGATCTTCTAAAAGAGCAAATAATTAAAAAGGCTGTTGTACATGGCAGAGTTATTCTCTCCTCCGGTAAAGAGGCTGACTATTACGTTGACCTTCGCCGCGTCACGCTCGATCACGAAGCCGCTCCACTTGTTGGACAGGTCATGCTTGATCTTTTGAAAGATTGGGATTACGAAGCTGTTGGCGGCTTGACTCTAGGGGCAGACCCTGTCGCAACAGCAATGATGCATGTTGCTGCGACCCAAGGAAAAAAGCTTGATTCATTCGTAGTTCGCAAAGCCGAGAAAGCACATGGGTTGCAGCGTCGAATTGAAGGCCCTGATGTAAAAGGCAAGCGAGTAGTCGCTGTTGAAGATACTTCTACTACTGGAGGTTCAGTTCTTACTGCGGTTGAAGCGCTTATCGATGCAGGAGCAATAATTGTTGGCGTTGCCGTCATTGTGGAGCGCGGTGCA
>CAMBGL010000057.1 GCA_945866155.1 Bifidobacterium breve | reverse complement strand
TTGAAATCGAGCGTGCAGTAGGGCTCTAAAGCCCCGATAGACTTACGCCTTCATTGAATACGAGATGGAGGGCCGATGAGCGATTACGAGAAAATCGCGATGCTCGGCCTGACATATGACGATGTCTTGCTACTTCCTGATGCATCTGAGGTCGTTCCTTCTGAAGTAAATACAGCAACACATCTGACTCGAAATATCGCGCTCGCAATTCCATTGGTTTCTTCCGCCATGGATACAGTCACTGAATCTGAGATGGCAATTGCAATGGCTAAAGCTGGCGGCATTGGAATCATTCACCGTAACTTGTCGATTGAAGCGCAAGTAATTCATGTGAAATTAGTAAAAAATGTTGGCCTAGCAGGTGCTGCTGTTGGCGTTGGCGACGATGGCTTTGCTCGCGCACAAGCGCTCATCGAGGCAGGTGTCGATGTCGTTGTCGTTGATACAGCACACGGTCATCACCGCGCAGTACTTGATGCAATTGAGAGAATCAAAAAGTTTTCAGCAATTACCGAAATAATTGGTGGCAATGTTGCAACTCGCGCTGGTGCACAGGCCCTGATCAATGCAGGAGCGGATGCGGTAAAAGTTGGTGTTGGTCCAGGTTCAATTTGTACAACACGTGTTGTTGCAGGTGTTGGTGTTCCACAGATAACTGCAATTCTTGAAGCAAGCAAAGCATGTGCCAAAGCAGGTATTCCACTTATTGCCGATGGTGGACTTCAATATTCTGGTGACATCGTGAAAGCACTTGTTGCCGGTGCAAATTCAGTAATGCTTGGTTCACTTCTTGCCGGATGCGCAGAATCACCTGGCGAACTTGTTGAAATTGATGGACGAAAGTACAAGGCATATCGCGGTATGGGCTCCCTTGGTGCGATGCAATCTCGCGGAGAACAAAAGTCCTATTCCAAAGATCGTTATATGCAAGACGATGTTTTATCTGAAGATAAATTAGTTCCTGAAGGAATTGAAGGACGCGTTGTTTACAGTGGCAGCGTTGCAGAAGTGACACACCAATTAGTTGGTGGACTGCGATCAGGTATGGGTTATGCAGGAGCTCCAGATATTGCAACACTTCGACGCGAAGGTCGCCTCATTCAAATTACCGCAGCAGGCTTGCAAGAGAGCCACCCGCATGATGTTTTACACGTTGCCGATGCACCAAATTACCAAGGTAAGAAGTAGGGGAGCCCGTCATGAGCGATATTGAAATTGCACCAGGAAAGCGCGCACGTACTGCTTATTCTTTTGACGATATTGCCATTGTGCCAAGTCGTCGTACTCGCGACCCAGAAGATGTTTCAACTGCGTGGCAGATAGATGCATACAAATTTGATCTCCCAATGCTTGCTGCGCCAATGGATTCAGTTGTCTCACCCGATACTGCAATTGCTATTGGAAAATTAGGTGGACTTGGAGTTCTCAACCTTGAGGGCCTCTGGACTCGCTATGAAGATCCACGTATTCCTCTAGGTGAAATTGCATCGATGCCAGATAAGCATGCGACAAAGCGCATGCAAGAAATTTATAGCGCACCGATTCAACCAACTCTTATCAAAGAACGTATCAAGCAGATTCGCGATGCAGGAATAACTGTTGCGGCTTCGCTTTCACCACAGCGCACAGCTCAACTTCATAAAGCGGTAATTGATGCAGGTGTCGATATATTCGTCATCCGTGGAACGACTGTGAGCGCTGAACATGTTGCATCAGAGACAGAGGCACTCAATCTTAAGAAATTTATTTATGAACTCGACGTTCCCGTCATTGTTGGGGGGGTAGCAACTGCGACAGGTGCGCTTCACCTTATGCGCGCAGGTGCTGCAGGTGTACTCGTTGGATTTGGAGGCGGTTCTGCTCACACCACTCGTAAAGTTTTAGGCATCGAAGTTCCAATGGCATCTGCAGTTGCAGAAGTGGCATCAGCTCGCCGTGAATATCTAGATGAATCTGGCGGGCGTTACGTTCACGTTATTGCCGATGGTTCAGTTGGTCGCAGCGGAGATATTGCAAAAGCAATTGCAATGGGCGCTGATGCAGTAATGATGGGATCACCACTTGCAAAAGCGGTTGAAGCACCAGGCCTTGGTTGGCACTGGGGATCTGAGGCGCATCACCAAGTTTTGCCACGTGGGGAACGTGTTGCAGTTGGTACATCAGGAACTCTTGAAGAAATATTACTTGGACCCTCGAGTGCAGCAGATGGCTCTATGAATCTATTCGGCGCACTTCGTCGCGCTATGGCTACATGTGGTTATTCTGATGTGAAATCTTTCCAGCGAGTAGAAGTAATTATTCATCGTGCCTAAAGAAGTTCCTGAAAGCGGCGCTGTACTTGTCGTCGACTTTGGGGCTCAGTATGCGCAACTCATCGCACGTCGAGTTCGTGAAGCGAATGTATTTTCCGAAATAGTTCCCTCAACAATTACTGCAGCCCAAGTCAGAGAAAAATCACCTGCTGCAATTGTTTTATCGGGTGGACCATCGAGTGTCTATGCAGAAAATGCTCCTAGTTTTGATGCAGAGATATTTGAACTCGGTATTCCAATTTTTGGTATTTGTTATGGCTTTCAAAAGATGGCTGCAGCACTCGGTGGCGTCGTTAGTCAGACGGGAAAATCTGAGTTTGGACGTACGGATCTAGTTGCGAAAACATCAACAAGGATATTTTCATCTATTCCGGAAAAACAAAAGGTATGGATGTCACATGGCGATGCAGTTTCACAAGCACCGGCGGGTTTCACGGTTTGCGCATCGACTGCTGATACACCGATTGCAGCATTTGAAAATGAATCAGGAAAGTTAGCTGGCGTTCAATTCCACCCAGAAGTTCTACATTCCGAGCACGGTCAAGCAATTTTGAAGAATTGGTTACTCAATATCGCAGGGTGCACACCAACATGGACAACGGCGAATATTGCCGAAAATGAAATTGCAAAAGCTAAAGAAGTTATTGGTAGCAAGAGAGTTATTTGCGGATTATCGGGTGGCGTCGATTCTGCAGTTGCAGCAGCCATTATTCAGCGCGCCGTTGGATCACAACTCACATGTGTATTTGTTGATCACGGATTATTGCGTAGTGGGGAATCCGAACAAGTTCAGCGTGATTTTGTCGCAGCAACAGGTGTTGATTTAGTCGTTATTGATGCTGTTTCTCAATTCCTAGATGCACTTGCAGGTGTCATTGACCCTGAAGAAAAGCGCAAAATTATTGGCCGTGAATTTATTCGCTCATTTGAAAAAGCTGCTCGAGACATTGCCGCAGGGGGAGAAGTTGAATTCTTAGTTCAAGGCACTCTCTATCCAGATGTAGTTGAATCAGGCGGGGGAACGGGTACAGCAAATATAAAGTCACACCATAATGTTGGCGGCCTACCTGATGATTTGAAATTTACTTTGGTCGAACCCCTTCGAACTTTATTCAAAGATGAAGTTCGTCAGGTGGGAATTGAGTTAGGACTTCCTGAGGAAATAGTGTGGCGTCAACCATTCCCAGGTCCAGGACTTGGCATTCGCATTATTGGCGCAGTCAACAAAGAGCGCTTAGAAATATTGCGCCATGCAGATTCCATCGCACGCGCTGAACTAAAATTAGCGGGCTTAGATCGCGATATTTGGCAATGCCCTGTTGTCTTATTGGCAGATGTGAGAAGTGTGGGAGTTCAGGGTGATGGACGTACATATGGTCACCCAATTGTGTTACGTCCGGTATCTAGTGAAGATGCAATGACTGCAGATTGGTCAAGAGTTCCGTATGATGTCCTTGAAAAGATTTCAACGCGGATCACTAATGAGGTTCGCGAAGTAAATCGAGTGGTTCTCGACATCACGAGTAAGCCACCAGGAACTATTGAGTGGGAATGATATGAAACGCACTATTGGCATTGCAGTAACAGTTGCACTTTTGGCATCAATTTTTTCAACTTCACCAGCGCTAGCTGCTGAACCAAAAGTAAAGCCACCCAAGTGCACAAAATCAAAGGCTGTTCCTCATGATCCAAAAAGAGTTGCTCAACCTACAAAGAGCCTCAAAGCACTTCCACGCATAATTACTTTTTATACTAATTGCGGAAATATTGTTGTTGAAACGGTAGGCAAGAAAGCGCCTGTAACAATTACCGCGCTCACCGCTCTTGCTAAGGCCGGATATTTTGATCAAAGCATCTGTCACAGACTCACAACTCAAGGTTTATTTGTTCTCCAATGTGGAGATCCAACAGCGAGTGCAAGTGGTAGCCCAACAGGATGGAAGGGTTATGTTGATGAGAATTTACCAACTGGCAAAATAATCACATATCCAGCAGGCACTGTCGCAATGGCAAACTCAGGACCTAATACCAATGGAAGCCAAATCTTCTTTGTCTTCGGTGACTCTACTCTTCAACCAAATTACACAGTGTGGGGCAGGGTTACATCTGGTCTGGATACGTTGATCTCGATTGCTAGCTTAGGCGCTGTTCAACCCGATGGTAACGGCCAATATGTTTATGCAGATGATGGTTTTCCTGTGCAACTAGTAGCAATTGAGAAAGTAATAACAAAATAATTTAGTTTGTATTTATTATTTTGAAGGCTTCAGCAATTCTTCCCTCTGCAAAGCCTGCCTCACCGGCATTTCTTTGGCCCCATTCTCGGACCATATTTTCAAGCTCTGTATTGTGGGCTGTCTGAGATGCATGAGAATGCAGAGCTTTCATCTTTAGATCAAATGTATCTGTGATATCTACAAAGTGATCAGGAGTCGCAAAGCCCATCACCCATACTTCTTTTACTCTCCAAGGTTTGAGGCCCTCATCCTTGAGTAAGTCTGTAAATGCAAATGGGTTTCTAGCATCTGGATAAACAGCTTGAATTGCTGCTTCACCTGCAGCTAAATGATCAGGGTGGCTTGCGCCAATTCGATCCCAATTTCGCTCAGGACTTTGGCAGACCATTCGATCTGGTTGAGAGATTCTAATTTGGCGCACAATGTCTTTGCGAAGTTTGAGAGTTGCTTCTAAGTGCCCATCAACATAGTTCAAGAAAGTTATATCTGTTACGCCAACTGCAGCGCCTGCTGCGCGTTGTTCACGCTGACGCACAGCTGGCATATCTTCCTTAGCGATTCCAGATTCTTCGCCACCTTGGTCACCATTAGTACAAAAAACATAAGAGACTTCAATTCCTTTTTTTACCCACTGAGCAATTGTTCCCGAAGCGCCAAAGTCAGAGTCATCAGGATGGGCATTGATAACTAGAACCTTCTTGATTTCGTTATCGGCTATCGGTTCGATGAGTCTCTCCTTCAATAATGGCTGATTCTAATCTCGGGATGGCCATTTAAAGATAGCCTTCCCTTCCTATGAATCAGTCTAACGATCCACTACTCGCGGGGTTAAATCCCCAGCAAAGTGCTGCCGTTACCCATGCAGGTGGTCCATTACTTGTTGTCGCAGGTGCTGGCTCAGGAAAAACTCGAGTGCTAACTCGCCGTATTGCGTATCTCATGTCACGACGCAATGTTGCCCCTTATCAAATTTTGGCTATTACATTTACAAATAAGGCAGCGGGAGAGATGAAGGAGCGAGTTGGAGATCTCGTTGGCCCTGTTGCAAAATCAATGTGGGTATCCACATTTCACTCAGCCTGCGTTCGACTCTTGAGGCAGGAAGCTAATCGCCTTGGATACTCAAATTCCTTTTCAATCTATGACTCAGCTGATTCTCTGCGCCTGATCACAATTGTTGCTAAAGAGCTCAACTTAGATTCCAAACGCTATCCAGCACGTCAATTCCAGGCAATGATCTCAAATGCTAAAAATGAGTTGATGGGGCCAAATGATTATGTGAATGCCACATCAAATCAATTTGAAGAAGTGGTTGCTGATGTTTATAGCGTTTATCAAAAGCGTCTTCAGCAGGCGAACGCTATGGATTTCGATGATCTAATTCTCAAGACAGTTCAAGTTCTACAGCAATTTCCTGAGGCAAAGGCGCGCTTTAGATCTCGTTTCCGCCATGTTCTAGTGGATGAATATCAAGATACAAATCATGCTCAGTACATACTTGTGAAAGAACTTGTTGGAAACGAAACTGAAGGACTTCCTGCTGCTGAACTCTGTGTTGTGGGAGATGCTGACCAATCAATTTATGGTTTTCGTGGTGCAACGATTCGCAATATTATGCAATTCGAACTCGATTATCCGAATGCAACAACCGTTTTACTTGAGCAAAACTATCGATCAACACAAAATATTCTAAATGCAGCCAATGCCGTTATTACGCAGAATGAAAGCCGCAAAGAAAAGAATCTTTGGTCAGAGGCAGGGGCAGGTGCACCACTGACTGGCTACATTGCGGAGAGCGAACATGATGAGGCTCAATTTGTAACTGATGAGATTCGTGAATTACAAAAGGGTGGATTATCACAACCAGGGGATACAGCGATTTTCTATCGCACAAATGCTCAATCGCGCGTCTTTGAAGAAGTCTTCATGAGAAGTGCAATGCCTTACAAGGTAGTTGGTGGACTTCGCTTTTATGAACGCCGAGAGGTAAAAGATTTACTCGCTTACTTGCGTGTTCTATCAAACCTCGAAGATGAAATTTCGATTCGAAGAGTTATAAATTTACCTAAGCGCGGAATTGGTGATCGTGCCTTAGAGTGCGTGGAGTTATTTGGAAGCGCTAACGGCTTATCTTTTTGGCAGTCACTCAATCGCGCAAGTGAAGCACCAGGAATTCCTAATCGAGCAGCACAATCTATAAATGAATTTGTTTCCATGCTGATAGCGCTCAATGTTTTAGTAGAAGCAAAGACAAGACCCTCCGTTATTGTCGAAGCGGTACTTGAACAATCAGGGCTCCTTGCCGAACTTTCTAGTAGTACGGACCCACAAGATGAAGTTCGTGTTGAAAATATGAAAGAACTTTTAGCAGTGAGTATGGAATATGAAGAACGCCCTATTGAAGAACTAGGTGAAGACGAAGAGATTTCACTTGCTGGGTTCCTAGAAAAGGTTTCATTGGTCGCCGATGCAGATGAAATTCCAGAAGGTGAAGATCATGGTGGCGTAGTAACTCTTATGACGCTACATACCGCTAAAGGTTTGGAATTTCCCACTGTTTTTCTTACAGGAATGGAAGATGGAATATTTCCACACTCACGAACTCTTGGTGAGAAAGATGAAATTGAAGAAGAACGTCGACTTGCATATGTTGGCCTAACACGTGCACGTGAGCGTCTTTATATTTCTCGCGCAGAGTATCGCTCGTCATGGGGTGCGCCAACATATAACCCTGCATCTCGTTTCCTCGATGAAATTCCTGAAAATTTAATTGAATGGCGCAATTCTTCATTATCGTCGCTCTCACCATCACTTATTAAAAAAACGAGAACAGTTGCTACTGCGCCTCCACGAGCAACAGGAAAGAAAATAAACTCAATTGAATTAGCGGTGGGTGAGCGTGTGTCACATGACACATTTGGCCTTGGCACAGTTGTGGCAACTGCAGGCGAGGGCGAGAAGGCT
>CAMBGL010000056.1 GCA_945866155.1 Bifidobacterium breve | reverse complement strand
TTATATGAGGGCACAACTGCAATTCAAGGCTTAGATTTCTTCTTCCGAAAGATTGTAAAAGATGGCGGCCGTGCTATTGGTTTACTCGGTAAAGAAATTCAGAAATTTGCTGAATCTGGTGGCTCTCATGCAAGTGAGAAGGCTGCGCTCTTTACAGCACTAGGTGACCTCAATGGCATTGTTGCAACTCTTGTTGGTCATGCAATGGAATCCCAGACTGAAGCAGAGAAGATTTATGTTGTTGGCCTCAATACATCACGCTGCCTTATGGCAGTTGGCGACATTATTACTGCTTGGCTTTTATTGCGCCAGGCAGATATATGTGTTGAAAAGCTTGCAGGAAATCCTAGCAAGGATGCCGAGTTTTATAAGGGAAAGATTGCATCAGCAAAATTCTTCGTACAGAATTATCTTCCGCACATCAGCGCTGATCGAAAAATCGTTGAATCAACTGATGGTTCAATCATGGAGATTGCTGAATCTGCTTTCTAATCAGATAGCCTTGCCCGATGTTGCAAAAGCACCGCGGTGAGCTCTTTCTCTTAGCCGGCGCTCTTCTATTCTCATTTAATGGCATCGTCTCTAAGTTAGTTCTTACGAGCTCTTTATCTGCCCTCAACCTTGCTCAAGTACGTTCAACTGGTGCCTTTATTATTCTTTTTTTCCTAATCTTTCTGCGATCGCGTGAAAAACTTCGAGTAACGAGAAAAGAGCTTCCACAGTTAGCCTTTTTTGGAGTGATTGGTATTGCCGCTGTTCAATTCGGCTATTTCATCGCAATTTCGCGTATGCATGTCAGCTTTGCTCTCATTATCGAATTCACAGCCCCAATATGGATTGTCTTATGGATCAAATATGTGAAAAAACGCTTTGTTCCAACTGATATGTGGGTAGCGATTTCCCTGGCATTTGTTGGACTTTTATTTATTGCACAAGTGTGGAAGGGGCAAACTCTCGACACTATTGGTCTAATAGCAGCCTTCCTCGATGCAATAGCACTGAGTATTTACTTTCTTATGGGTGAAAAACTTACAAAAACTCGAGATATCCAATCTCTCACCTTTTTTGGTTTTGCTTTTGCAACTCTTGCTTGGCTAGTGATTTTACCTATTTGGAATTTTCCTTTTGAAGTATTTGGCGAGCGAATCAATATGCAGGGAATCTTTGCTGGCTTCGATTCCTATGGCTGGGTTCTTATATTGTGGATCATTATCTTTGGAACAATAATTCCTTATCTCTTCGTTATCACTGGAATCAAAACTCTATCTGCATCAACGAGTAGTGTTATTGGAATGCTTGAACCAGTACTCGTTGGAATATTTGCGTGGTGGTGGTTACGCGAAGCATGGCTACCAATACAAATTCTTGGTGGGGTTCTTGTATTGATAGGAATCTTTATTGCAGACCGTGCACGTATGCAAGCACATTAGTTCTTCTTATTCTTCTTGAGCGCGTCCCTGCGTGAAATCTGTGCCGCTTCCTGAATTCTGCGGCATATCAAAAAAGCGTGCATAGTGAAGTTGGGCCGAAACTGTAATTGTCTTTGTCTGTCCATTACGGTGTTTAGCAACAATCAAATCTGCCTCCCCAGTCCGGTTTTCGCGATCATACATATCATCGCGGTGGAGCATGATGACAACGTCGGCATCTTGTTCAATTGAACCTGATTCACGAAGATCAGAGAGCATCGGCTTCTTATCAGAGCGCTGTTCTGGTGAACGGTTGAGTTGTGAGATAGCAATAACGGGTATATCTAACTCTTTAGCCATCAACTTCAATTGGCGAGAGAATTCAGAGACTTCTTGCTGACGGTTTTCAACTTTCTTTCCACTGCTCATCAACTGTAAGTAGTCAATAACAATAAGTTTGAGGTTGTGACGCTGCTTGAGACGGCGTGCTTTTGTGCGAATTTCCATCATCGATAAGTTAGGTGAATCATCAATAAATAAAGGTGCTTCGTTGATCTCGCCCATTCGACGTGCAAGACGTGCCCATTCATCATCACTCAATGTGCCTGCGCGAATATTGTTGAGGCCAACACGCGCCTCTGCAGAGAGCATACGCATTGTGATTTCGGACTTCGACATTTCAAGTGAGAAGATCACAGAAGTTTGTCCATTGTGAATTGATGCATGGCGCGCAATATCTAGACCAAGTGTTGATTTACCCATTGCAGGACGCGCAGCCAAAATAATCATATTTCCTGGATGAAGACCGTGAGTGAGTGCATCGAGATCTTTGAAACCAGTCATGACGCCTTCAACACCTAAGCCCTTAGAGATATTTTCAATTTCGTCAAGGGCAGCAGGAATAAGTGTTGAGAGTTGCACGTAATCTTCTGATGCACGGCGCTCTGTTACTGCATAAACTTCGGCTTGTGCTTGATCTACTGCATCATCTACTTCACCTTCGGTTGTGTAACCGAGTTGCACAATTTTTGTACCTGCTTCAACAAGGCGGCGCATGATTGCATGTTCGCGAACAATCTTTGCGTAGTAGCCAGCATTTGCAGCAGTTGGTACAGATGAAATAAGTGTATGTAAATATGGTGCTCCACCTGCGCGTGCAATATCTCCACGCTTTGTAAGTTCAGCTGAAACAGTTACAGCATCGGCAGGTTCGCCGCGTCCGTAGAGATCAAGAATCGCATCGTAAATTAGTTCGTGTGCAGGTCGATAGAAATCGCGCTCTTTGAGGATCTCAATGACATCTGCAATTGCATCTTTGCTCAATAACATTCCGCCGAGAACGCTCTGCTCTGCTAACAAATCTTGTGGAGGAGTGCGTTCAAATTCAGCACCAACAGCGCTTAGGTTTTGATTGCGGTTGCTACCTTGGGAAGGAAATTCTGCGATGCTCACACCGACCACCTTCCCATTACCCACTGACAATTACGCGTAATCTCGCGTACTTTCCGATGGCGTAACCGTAGGTGCACGCTCAATTGATAGCGAATATCACCGCGCGTGAGTGTGCATAAGGTTGTGGGTAACTAGGTGGAAAACTCTCTTGTCCTGTGTAAATAGCGGTGGATGCATTGTGGGTAACTTTGGCATCTGGGGGTACCTCTCGCCATAAGTGCAGGTCACCTAAGGGATATTTTTTCACTCATCTGTGGATGAAAGTATTTTTCTACTTCTCATTAGTTGAGATTTAACTCTTTACTCGTTCATTTGTTGGATCAACGAGCGGTTCGGCGCAAATAGTTCCTCTTACCCAACGGCCAAAGAGCTCAACTTCTAGTGAAGTGCCTGCAGGTGCAAAAGAATTCTCTACATAGGCATAGGCGATTGCCTTCTCAAGTGTGTATCCCTGGCCACCGCTTTTTATCCGACCAATAACTGTCTCGCCGATACGAATCGCTTCGTTACCAAGAGGTACATCACAAATATTTTCAAAAGTTATCGCTACAAGTGCGCGCGATACATTTTCTTTTGCACGTACAAGTGCCTCTCTGCCATGAAAATTATCTTTTTTGAGCGAGACCGCAAAACCCAATCCAGCTTCCCAGGGATTGGTCTCTGTATTTATTTCACCTGCCCAGGCACGATAGCCTTTTTCAAGTCGCAACGACTCAATAGCTTTATACCCGCAGGGCATTAGTCGAAATTCTTCTCCCGCTTCAATCAGCGCTTCCCAAACTGATAGCGCATCGTGCACAGGCAGATAAATTTCCCAGCCGAGTTCGCCAACATATGTAATTCGCGTCGCTCGTACCGCTTTGCCGGCAATCTCTAATAATCGAGAATGCATGAAGGGGAAATTGGAATGTGATAAATCGTATGAAGTTACCTTAGAGAGAATATCGCGTGCTCGAGGTCCCCAGATTCCAAAACAAGCAAGCTCTTGAGTTATATCTTCTATCGTTAGATCGTAATTTTTTTCGCGTGCAATCTTTTTTAGCCAACCAAAATCATGAGTTGCAAATGCTGTTCCTGTAACAATAAAAAATTCTGAATCACTTACTTGCGTCACAGTGTAATCAGATTCAATCCCACCCCGACTATTGAGTGCTTGGGTATAGACGGTTCTACCCACTCCTTTTACAACATCATTGGCACAGACATAATTGAGGAATTCCGCTGCCCTGGCACCAGTTATCCGCGCCTTTGCAAAACTTGATTCATCAAAAATTCCAGCTGAATTCCTTGTTGCGTGGTGCTCTATTTGAACTGCAGAAGACCAATACTTTCCAGCCCACCCAATTGGTCGAAGCGCTTCATCACCTTTATGTGTTGAGTAATAATTAACCCGTTCCCACGATGCTTTTTCACCAAAAATTGCACCATGTGCTTTATGCCAATCGTAAATTGGAGATTTTTTCTCAGGTCGCGCACTTTTACGTTCTTCACCTGGGTAATGAATATCGTAATACGCCTCATAATTTTCAGTTATCCGCTCGAGTGTAAACTTCGGAGAGTTATAAGAACTGCCAAAACGCTTTATATCCATATGCCACAGATCCATTGTTGGCTCTCCTGCCACAATCCATTCGGCTACAACTTTTCCAATTCCTCCTGCACCTGCAATTCCATGTGCGCAGAAACCAGCAGCTACAAAGAAGCCACCTACTGAAGTCTCGCCCAAACAAAATTCATTATCAGGAGTAAAACCTTCTGGGCCATTGATGAAATTCTTTACTCCAATTTCACCCATCTTTGGAACGCGTCGTTGTGAATTTACCGCAATCTCTTCAAAACGTTCCCACTCTTCGCTAAGTAACTTCCCATTGAAATCTTCTGGGATCTTGTCAAAGTTATTGAAATCAGCGCTCCATGCTTTTGAATTTCTTTCGTATCCACCCATAAGTAAGCCTGATACCTCTTGGCGAAAGTAAATCAATAAATCTGGATCTCTCAATGATGGAAGCATCTTTTCGCCTTGCGGTAAGAAATTTTCTGTGATGAGGTATTGATGGCTCATAGGAACAATTGGAATTCTTACATCAACCATCCGACCAACTTGCGCTGCATATATTCCGCCGCAATTGACAACTATTTCGCATTCAATCGTGCCCTTGTCGGTGACAACGTGAGTCACGCGACCGTCTTTAGTCTTAATCTCCAGAACTCGAGTATGTGTAAATATCTGTGCACCATTTCTGCGTGCACCTGCAGCCATGGCCATAGTGAGTTGAGAGGGATCGACTTGACCATCGGAGGCCATATAACAAGCGCCAACCACTCCTTCTAGATCAATGAGTGGAAAGAGGTTTTGCGCCTCTTGCGGTGAAATTTCATGGAGATCTAAACCAAATGTACGAGCCCAACCGATTTGTCTGCGAATTTCTTCCATGCGCTCTGGAGATGAAGCAAGCTTGATGCTCCCGCACTCTCGCCAACTAGCGGGGGCATCTGTTTTCTCTAGTGAACGATACAAATCTACCGAATGCATATTCATTTTGGTAAGTGTTGGATCGGCACGCAGTTGACCAACAAGACCGGCCGAATGAAAGGTGGATCCGCTCGTTAGGTCACTGCGTTCGAGGAGAATGACCTCTTTTTCACCAAGTTCAGCTAGATGATGCGCAACAGATGTGCCACCAACTCCGCCGCCAATAATGACTATGCGAGCTTTTGTTGGAAAGACTGTTGTACTCACGCCCGCAAATGTATCCTGAAGTGATGAACTCTTCCAATACTCTTGAAGAAGAATTCGGAGCACTCCTCAATAAAGTTCCCAGATTGAATAATCGCCGATCGCTTACTGAACTATCAGGCGGTATTACGAACCGAAATCTGAAAGTGGAATTACCTAATGGATACTGTGTTGCACGTATATCAAGTAACTCCTCCGAACTCCTATCTATAGATCGCGAATCTGAATATCTCAATTCAAAATTAGCTGCAGAGAGTGGCTGTGGGGCTCAAGTTTTAGACTATCTCCCAGGGCAAGGTCTATTAGTTATTTCCTTCCTGGAAGGAAAGACTTTTAGTACTAAAGATGTTGAGAATAGTTTGGGGCGCATTGCGGCAAGTTGCCGCTCGCTGCATTCGGGGAAACCTTTTGTTCGAGATTTCACAATGTATGAGATTCAAAAAAATTATCTCTCAATCGTTCAGGAGAGAGGCTTCAAGCTTCCAGCACATTATTTGGATTTTGCTCCGAAAATGGAAGAGATCAATAAAGCAATGAAAGTTCTCAATGATGGTTTAGTTCCATGTAATAACGATTTATTGCCCGGAAATTTCATCGACGATGGTGAAAAAATCTGGCTTATAGATTACGAATATTCAGGTAATAATGATGCTTGTTTTGAACTTGGAAATATTTGGGCTGAAGCGTTTCTGGATTACGAACGCTTAGAAGAGCTAGTCACTGCCTATTACGGAAAGCATCGCCCAGAAAAAATTGCACGCGCCTGGTTACAAGCTTTGATGGCCAAATACGGGTGGACGCTGTGGGCATCTATCCAATCTTCAATCTCTGAATTAGATTTTGATTTCTGGCAGTGGGGGATGGCTAAATTTGAATTAGCTCAATCTGAATTTACAAGTAGCGCTTTTGATAGAGCCCTAATTCAAGTTACAAAAAAATAAAAAACCCGCCGCAATTGCGACGGGCTCTTTATTACTAACTATTTATTGAGCTACAACGCTTACCGTCACTGTTGCGACGACGTTGTGACCGAGAGAAACCTTTACTTCGTGCTCCCCGATCTTCTTGATATGGCCCTTTGTCTTGATGCTGTGACGATCGATATCGATTGCTACTGCGCTCTTGATTGCAGCTGCTACATCTTTATCTGTTACAGAACCGAAGAGAACGCCCTTTGCGCCAACTTTTACCTTTGTAGTAATCGTTGTTGACTCAAGCTTTGCCTTGATCTCTTTTGCATGGTCGATATCGCGAATTTCGCGAGCAGAGCGAGCACGACGGATGCTCTGAATCTGCTTTTCGCCACCGAGTGACCAAGCAATTGCATTGCCACGTGGCAGCAAGAAATTGCGAGCAAAGCCATCTTTTACAGTTACAACATCTCCGGCAGAACCAAGTCCTGCAACTTCACGAGTAAGGATGAGTTTCATAATTGATTCGCTCCTTATCTAGCTGTTGATGTGTAAGGCAACAATGCAACTTCACGGCTGTTCTTTACAGCAGTTGCAATGGAGCGTTGATGTTGTGTGCAAGCACCTGTTACTCGGCGAGCGCGAATCTTTCCGCGATCAGAGATGTACTTACGAAGTGTTGCAATATCTTTGTAATCGATATAGCTCACCTTGTTCTGGCAGAAGCTGCAAGGCTTCTTCTTGAACTTCTTATTGAGGGCAGCGGCTTTTGCGCCCTTGTTCTTTGGCTCGCGTAGAGCCTTATTATTTCTTGCTCCCATTGTGGTGCTCCTTTTCGGGTGCCCTAATTTTTTACCTTACGGTTATAACTAGGAATGGATGGATAGGTTAGTTTTTTAAAATGGTGGTTCGTCGTTAGTTGTGGTTGCCCATCCTCCGCCAGTTGGCGTTGAAGATGCTGCAGCCCAAGGATCATCGTTGATTGAATCTCCTGCTGGCGCAGAAAATCCTCCACCTGCTGGTGCTCCGCCTTGGCGTTGGGTACGTGTGACCTTTGCTGTTGCGTAGCGAAGTGATGGACCGACTTCATCAACTTCTACCTC
>CAMBGL010000055.1 GCA_945866155.1 Bifidobacterium breve | reverse complement strand
ACACAATCTTCGGCGAAAATTACTTCACTGCCTTACACACCAGTTGGCGATAATCTCGTTGTTAGCGTTGATGGTGCTTCAGGAACAATGGAAGATCTCGTCAAGAAAGTCAATGACGGCTTACTACTGACAACTATGTGGTACATCCGCGAAGTAGATCCAAGTTCACTTCTTCTTACAGGCCTTACTCGCGATGGCGTGTACCGCGTCAAAAATGGTGAAGTAATCGGGGCAGTCAATAATTTCCGATGGAACGAGTCCCCTATCGCGATGCTTTCTAGAATCTCACATGTTGCATCAACTGAGATAACGCAACTACGCGAATGGGCTGACTACTTCGATCGATGCGCAGCACCTGCTATGGTGATCAACGATTTCAATATGTCCACAGTGAGCCCTGCAAACTAAAATTACTTCTTTAGTTTGTAGCCCTTTGGGCATACTGGTTTTAGCGCAGTTATCTTCTTAGTGGTCTTTCCTAACAGGCAGGTAATCGTACGCTTGGCAGAATTTCTTACGGGAGCTATAACTTCTTTCACGGGCTCCTGCTTCAAGGTTACCTTGATTGTTGGAGACGAAAATTCAAAACCGTAAGCACCAAGATGTAAGAAGCCATTCTTCTCATTTATAGAAGTTGTTGCAACGCGTGTATTCCCATCAGAGCTAACGATAGAAATAGTGGCACTAATTGGTGCCTTACTAAAATTATAAATACAACGTGCAACTTGCGAACTCATCAATAAATCGTAGGTTCCAAGGAAAACATCACCATTATGTGCGAAGTGCGGTGCAACTACTTTGTAATCAAGTGATTGAGATTCCTTATTGAATGCAGGCGCACCTGGTGAATACATAGTTGCATTTGTAGAAACTATGCCAGCGAGCGCTTTGGAATCTTTTGTGCACTTATTAATCTCTTCTGAGCTTCCACCAACCATTGTCTGAACGGACCAGTTATATGGCTCTACCGTTGCTTTATCACCCAAAACATCGAGCCAATCTCGCACTTCAGCCAAGCTACTTTCACTTGCATCGAGTTGCTCGTGCAACATGCTTATTTCGGAGAGTGGACCATTTCGATCAGCTGCTTTTCCAGGCGCACCGTAAACAGTTCCAAGTCGTGGAACCCCGCTGTAACGAGCAAGTACGCCAGCTGGCGCATTAGCGCTTTGCGTCCAGCCGAAGAGAACAGGAACTCTCATCGGTTCCGAAATTATTGTTAGATCAACACCATCTTTGACTATCGGATTTGGCGCAACGCTCACATCTGGATTTCTCAAGCGGCCATGTAGCCAACCATAGACTGATTGGCTAAGGCGTAACTTCATTCCGAAAGTAATTCCAACGGGAAATGCTTGAGTTACAAAGCAAGTTTTTCCATCTTTGAAAAAGTCACATGTCATCGTTCCTTTTTCGCGACCATCTCCGGCAATCATGTCGATAGTTGCATAATCTGTTGCTGTATCACTTATCTGTAATAAGCCTGTATCACCAGCAACTTTCTTGACAGGAACTATTACAGCTTCCAATTTTATGACCTTGAATTTATCTTGACCCTTCTCTAACGCTCCAACTAAATCTGGCTTGACCATATAAAGATCGCCACCAGAGTGCGCGGCACCAGGAATTGAAAATATAAGAGGTGCGCCTCCAGTAGGTAAATTCTTATCAGGACTTCCTGTGTAGCTTTGCTTCAAGGGTGCAATTGCATCGGCAACCAAGGTGCTTGGGATTTCTTTACCATTTGAATCTTTGACAATCAGACCATTGAAACAATCAGATGGGATTGTTAGCGAACATGGCTGAAGATCGCTGCGAAATTGAAGCCTGTCCCATGTAAGACAATTTGGATCAGATAATGAAGAACATGTACCCGCGAAATCAACTTTCGAAGTTGTTCCACGAAGTGAAAGTAAATAACTCGAATACGTCATCGCCTGAACAGATGCTTGAGTATTTATCCCAATGAGGCCAACTGTTGCCGGCGCGCTTTGAACCCATTCCTCATCGAATGATGGTGGGTCGGCTGCAACACTCGGCGCCATTGCTCCAAGGAGTGCTAAAACCACGATGCTGACGATTCGAATACGGCTCTTCATCATGGCTCCTTAGGCATTGGCGAATTATGAGATAGGAAGTCTCTCCTTCTTCCACCGAGGAAGGAAGCACAATTTATGCATGGCGCCTCCCTCTTTACGCTCAGACCAGAAAGAGTTCGCGCGCCTTTTCCACCGCAGAATCGCGTCCATCAACCTCAAGTTTGCGATACACGTTTCGTAGGTGGGTCTTAATCGTGTTTTGGGAGATGTGTAGGGACTTGGCTATGGTGCTAATCGGCTTGGCCGTGGATAGATGTTTCACGATTTCAAGTTCACGGCTCGTCAGATTTTCCTTGAGGGAGCCGGTTGACTGGTGTTTTGTCTTTATTCGCTGGGTGATCAGGCGAGAGAGTTCCTCTAGATAAATAGTCGGCTGTTTTCCAGCAATTTTGAGAATGACATTAGTGAGTGGCTCACTTTGGCGCATAAAGGTCTCATACGCTCCAATCTCTGATCCAAGATTGAGCGCCTGCTGCATGATGAGAGAACATTCACTTTCGCGATCCGATACCGCGTCAGCCATTGTGATGAGTTTTCGCAGTTTTTCACGTGGTGTGGAATCTGGAAGTTTATCAATATCAATTTCTTTTAGATTTTTTCCTTTACGGATTGCCAGCTCGTCGCGAATCAACTTCGTAAATGATGTATCAGGAGTGCGATTGAGGAGAATTTCTACGCGATCAAAATCATTGAGTGTAAATCTAAGATAAATCTCTGACATATCTACTATCCACCCAGAATCGGTGGAGATATGATTTTCAGAGAAATCATTGCGCATCTTACGAATCATTTCGGTAGCACGTGGAAAATCTCCCATGCTCACTACAAGGCGGATCAAAATTCCTTCAGCAATAAAATACCAAGGCCATTGCTTCCACTCTTTTGACAAATCGCGCGCACACGAAATGGCTGTGTACGCCTTCTCAACTTCGGAAAATTCTAAATAACATCGTCCAAGGACTATGTAAGCTTCGATTGGTCCTGCAATTCCAACATAACCCTTTTCCTCGGCGTGAGCAATTGTAAGGCGCGCTACATCAAAGGCTTGCAAATAGTTTCCTTGAGTAAAAAGTAACATGCAATTCAAAATATTGAGGTGATATGGAACACCCACATCTATGCCTTCTAGAGCTATTCCTTGTGCCCTACGGCAAATCATTTCTAACGAGCCTTGGTAGTCATAAATAAATGCTTTATCGCCAGCAATTTTAAGAATTGCAATCTTGTCACTTGTTTCTAAATCACCGGTGATTACTTCTTCATCGAATAATTCATTTTCATGAGTATCGATCTCAGTAATTAGTCCTTTTGAAAAATTGACGTACATCATCGCTGCGTTGGCAATTTTTCGTGTGAAATCTCCGATAGTACTATTTGCTGATTCAAGGATTAGTTGCTGGGCTTGGATTTCTGCCTGCATAAAATTTAGATTTGTTACATGCCCCATTACTTCTACAGTTTTGCGAAGTAATAACCCATGAGGACTGTCATCGCCTGCATACGGTGCTAAACGAATCATTTGATCACCTTGGCCAGTTGCAGTGAGCTGGCGTGAATACTCTTTGAGAAGATCGTGCATTTTTTTATAATCATTGAGCTCAAATGCCTGCTCGACTGCCTCACTAATCATCTTGCGAAAGATGAAATATTCCATCAAATGCTTCCGCGTAGGCGCTAAATCAATTCCTTTTTCGGCAGCAAGTTGTTGAATTGTTTCTCGAAAAATTGTGTTGAATTCATAACGCGGATTAGCGGACTCATCAATAGTGAGAAAGCCGTCACTGCTAATACGATTGAGATATTGAATTGAATGATCTTTACCAAGAATGATTTGTGCTGTATCTAAATCGAATTCCTTGAGTATGGAGAGCTTCATAAGCTGTTCTTGGTCTGCAACATTGAGAATATTGAAAGTCTCTGTTGTAAGAATTCTTAGAGGTTCCATAGGGGATGCCATTTTAATAGAGAAATTCGTCGATCTCATACCCTTTGAATAATTTTTGGCAAGTAACTGAACACAAACTGGCCAACCATTTGCTAATTTTAGAGTTGAGTCAATATCAGGATCAGAAGAATCGAGTTCATTGAGACTTGCAATTGAACCAATCTCATCTTTATCAAATTTAAGGTCGGTGGCCGAAATTAAGTTCAAATTTCCGCGCTGCGCAAAACGAACAAACGATAATTCTACAGCAGTGCGCCGAATCAAAATCAAGTGCAAATTATCAGGAATGATATCGACCATGTACTGCGCGAGTTTTACTGCATTCAAATTCTCTGACAAAGTTCCATTATCTAGAACAAATACATAGTCTTTACCTAGCGCTGCAATATCCTCAAAGAATCTTTTGAATATTTCTTTCGAGTCTAGATCGGTATTCGGTTTGAACCAGGGAGCAAAATCTGGAATAACATTTCTTACCGCTTGAAAAAGAATATTTCTAAAATCTGTTGTTTTTTCATTTCCTGTCGCTGTGGCCCAAAAAACGCGCTCTTTATTTTGATGTGACCATTCAGCAACTAAGGTAGTTTTTCCATAGCCAGGTGGGGCAACAACGATTGTGGCACCCGGTGCTTGCGTGTCAAAGAGGCCAAGACGACTTTTTCGTGACAAGAAGTTTCCAGGCATTGCAGGTGGGGTGGTATGCGCAAGAGATGCACCAGGCAATAAATCACCCACGTGAGAGTGGATTGCCCTAGTGGTCATGAGGTAAGGGTGATACAGATTGTCAGAAAAAGGAAGGCAAAATCACCCTAGTAGGGGTGAGAAGGTAGGGCTAAATACTGTTTAGAGGGAAGCGAATGCCTCTTCTAGAACGCCCATAGCATCGAGTAGTAATTCATCAGTGATGACAACTGGTGGCAAGAATCGAATCACGTTGGAATAAGTTCCAGCAGTTAGAACAAGAACACCTTTACTCTGGCAATACTTCACAACAGCGCTCATTGCTGCTGTATTCGGATCCAAAGTTCCTGGCATCACTAATTCAATTGCTTGCATGGCGCCACGGCCACGGACTTCAGCGATGATTGGATACTTGGCTGCAAGTGCGCGCAGAGATTTTCCAAGAACTTCACCAATGTGAGCAGCTCGTGCAACAAGATTCTCTTCTTCAATAGTTTCAAAGACACCAAGGGAAGCGGCGCATGCAAGTGGGTTGCCACCGTATGTTCCACCAAGTCCTGAAACATGGACTGAATCCATAATCTCGGCACGACCTGTAACGGCAGCAAGTGGAAGGCCACCAGCAATTCCTTTCGCGGTTACGACCATGTCAGGAAATACGCCTTCTTCTTCCACTGCAAACATATGTCCTGTACGCGCAAAGCCAGTTTGTACTTCATCTGCAATAAAGATAATTCCGTTGTCAGTTGAGTACTTTGAAAGAGCTGGCAAGAATCCCTTAGGTGGAACAATAAATCCACCTTCTCCTTGAATTGGCTCAATCAAGATTGCGGCAACATTGTGTGCACCAATCTCTTTTTCAATCTTATGCGTAATCATTTCCATCGCATCTTCAGTAATTGTCTTTTTATCGCCGAGCCAACGCAGTGAATAAGGCATTGGTACGCGATAAATTTCTGGTGCGAATGGACCAAATCCCTCTTTGTATGGCATGTTCTTTGCTGTAAGTGCCATCGTCAAATTTGTACGGCCATGATAACTATGTTCGAAAACAACAATTGCTGGACGCTTTGTATAGTGACGTGCAATCTTGATTGCATTCTCAACAGCTTCTGCACCTGAATTTACAAGCATAGATTTCTTTTTGAATGGACCAGGAATTGCAGCATTGAGTTTTTCACATACTTCGATGTAATTCATATATGGAGCAACAGTGAAACAGGTATGTGTAAATGCTTGTGCCTGTTCGATAACGCGATCTACTACGCGAGATGTTGAATTGCCAACGTTTGTAACACCAATGCCTGAACCAAGATCGATGATTTGATTTCCGTCGATATCGAGCAAAATCGCATCACTAGCGCGCTCAATGATGACGGGAATAGCCATACCTAGTCCCCCAGAAGTCGCTTCACTACGGCGTTGTAGCGCCTCGAGTGATTTGGGTCCCGGAATTGCGGTAACCAACCGACGTTCTTGGGTCAAACTAGTAAGTGTGGTCATGGTTAAAGTCTAGAGCCATATTTCTCATACGCGCGCCAAGAAGTTACCCTTGTAAGTGAAGAGATAAGGAAGAGGAGTAGATCAATGAGTGAACTACGCGATAGTGCTCCACTCCTTGATGCATACCTCTCCTACTTTGAAGGCGAGCGCCTTCCATTCACCATTCCTGGGCATAAGCAGAGAGCATCACGCCTTGATGCTGGCCTCGGCGCTGTTGTCGATAGCGATACACCTCTCTATGGAGGTTTAGATGAAATCAAACTAACTCAGGGAACATTGATCAAGGCCGAGAAGTTAGCTGCCAAGTTCTGGGGTGGAGATTTTGCTCGCTTTTCAACTGGTGGATCAACACATGTGAACCAAGCAGTAATTCTTGCCCTTGGTAAACCTGGAGACAAAGTTGCCTTATCGCGAACTGCTCACCGCTCTGTACTGAGTGCTTTAGTTCTTGCTGGTCTTGAGCCACTGTGGCTCTCTCCTGATATTGATAGTGCAACAGGCGTTCCTACTGGAATTTCAGTAGCAGAATTTGAAAAAGTTCTTAGTGAAAATCCAATCGCCCTCTTACTGACAGAACCTGGTTATTTAGGGACCCTTTCTGATATTGCTGCCCTCATTACTAAAGCACACGAACATTCAATCCCTGTTGTCATTGATGCTGCATGGGGTGGCCACTTTGGATTTCATCCAGAACTACCTCGCCATGTAATTCAACTCGGCGCAGATGCACTTATTACTAGTACACATAAGGCACTTCCTGGCTATAGCGCATCTGCATTACTTATTGCGCGTGGGCAGTATCTGAACTTAGATCGCCTTGAGCAAAGTTTCGAAACAACTCACACAACTTCTCCTGCTGGTGCCCCCCTTGCCTCCATTGATGGATGTCGCGCCCTTTTGCAAACACGTGGTGAAGAATTACTCGGTCAACTGATTTCTAATGTAAAAGATTTCAAGGCGCTAGTACAAAAGGAATTTTCACAAGAGATTTTCCTCAATCCAGCTAATTTTGCAGCGGGCCGTTTTGACCCGGTAAAAGTAGTGCTACGCGCTAATCAATTAGGGGCATCCGGTGTTGAAATTGAAAAAGCTATCGGATTGTTAGGAGTTCGAGTTGAAATGGCTGATCGCGACACTGTCGTTTTTCTTGCAACACTTGCTGATACTGCACAAGATTTCACTCGCCTTGCAAAAATTCTTATTCCTGTTCTCAAAGAACAAGCAACAACTGCGCGCGAAACTGCAACAGCGTTGAGTTGGTCTGTAATTCCACAAAAGGGGATTTCAATGCGCGATGCATATTTTGCAAAGACTGAAATGGTCAGCGCTAAAGAAGCACTGGGCCGCATTTCTGCAGATCTCATTGCTCCGTATCCACCAGGTGTTGCCGTTGTGGCACCAGGTGAAATCTTGACCGCACAGATTATTGATGGGCTCAGCGCCTCTAAATCTGCTGGTGTGCGTATCGCCTATGCAACAGATAGCTCCCTCGCGCGCTATCGAGTGGTGACTAACTAGTCAAGAATAGGTAATGTGGCCA
>CAMBGL010000054.1 GCA_945866155.1 Bifidobacterium breve | reverse complement strand
TCTAAAAATGGAGCAACTTCAATAACCGCAGTTGTTGTTACATCCTGGGGTAGTAAATGGCGGTATGGAGGAAATGTTCCATCAAGCATTCTTGAAGTCATTGTTTTTCCATCGCCTGCAAAACCAGCTAGTCGATCATTACTTGTTGTCGGTGCGAAAGATATTGAAACATTTTTTGAGTGGGTAAGAGATTTTGCCGCATCTGCAATTGTTCGAGCGCGCATAAGCGCTGTGAGTGAGAGATTTGGTGTGGTTGGCTCCCATTGAATTTCGCGGACGGCAAGGCGGTAGCGATCAGTTGCTGCCAAAGTAACACTCTCTTCGTTTATTTCAATATGCACGCCTGTAAGTGTTGGAAGTGAATCATCGCGCCCTGCAGCGATTGCAACTTGCGCAACAGCTGTTGCAAATGTGTCACTTGGCACTACACCTGTTGATGCTGGCAATTCTGGCAAGTTTGGGTATTCAGTAATTGAAAGTGTAGGCAAAGTAAATTTTGCACTGCCACTTGTTACAAGCACGCGGGATCCATCTAATGCAAAAGTAATTGGTTTATCTGGAAGGGAGCGGCAAATTTCTGCAAGTAGTTTTCCAGGAACTAAAACTTTCCCTTTTTCTTTTATCTCTGCTGTAAAATGGGACTTACTTGCAGTCTCTAGATCTGAAGCTGAAAGAAAAACCTCATCACCGCTTGCATCGATAACAATTCCTAGTAGTTCTGTCTTTATCGGACGTGTTGAGAGACTTCGAGAAACCCAATTAACCCCATCGACTAGCGCGCCTTGCTCGACTGTAAATTTCACAAGCTTCTCCCTGTATTTGTTATTTGAAAGTCTTTCATAGTTTGTGGGTTCGCCACAGAGTGGGTTTTATCTATATATAAGTAGTAGTAGTAACTAGATAGCTTTTCTGTGGATAAGAAGGAAAAGCCCACCTCAAGTGCGTTATTTAATCTTTTTGAGGTGTGGGAAAACCAAGGAAAGCTGTGGGTAGAAAAAAACACAACTTCATCTCTTCTCATAAAGATCTCCCCTTCTCCTTCGTTCTAAAAAGATACCCACAGAAATACTGGAGATACCCACACTTATCCACACCTTTTCCCCAACTGGGGGTAAAAAGGGCTATTTAGGCCAAAAGCCCCAAATCGGACTTTTTACTAATTACGTGCTTGTTGTTTGATCCGGTTGGTCAACTCCGTGACCTGGTTATAGATCGAACGACGCTCTGCCATAAGTTGGCGAATCTTGCGGTCGGCATGCATCACTGTTGTGTGATCACGCCCCCCAAAAGTTTGGCCAATTTTTGGAAGAGAAAGATCTGTTAGTTCGCGACATAAATACATCGCAATTTGGCGAGCATTTACTAAAACCCGAGAACGTGAAGTGCCACAGAGATCATCAAGTGTAAGGCTGAAATAAGCAGCGGTCTGAGCCATGATTGTGGCGCCCGTTATTTCAGGCGTTAGTTCATTAGGAATTAAATCTTTTAGCACAATTTCAGCTAGAGATAAATCAACAACTTGCCGATTCAAACTTGCAAATGCTGTGACACGGATAAGAGCACCTTCTAGTTCACGGATATTTGTCGAAATTTTACTCGCGATATATTCCAAAACATCATCAGGTGCGTTCAATTTATCTTGCGCTGCTTTTTTGCGAAGGATTGCAATACGTGTTTCTAGTTCAGGTGGTTGAATATCTGTAATCAAACCCCATTCAAAACGAGAACGCAGACGATCTTCCAATGTTGTTAGTTGTTTTGGAGGACGATCACTTGAAATAACAATCTGCTTGTTAGCGTTATATAAAGTGTTGAACGTATGGAAGAACTCTTCTTGAGTACGCTCTTTATTTTCTAGGAATTGAATATCATCAACAAGCAAAACATCTAAATCGCGATAACGACGTTGGAAAGCAGAGGCTTTATCATCACGAATAGAGTTAATGAAGTCATTTGTGAATTCTTCACTTGACACATAGCGAACTCGGACGCTGCCATATAACTCTTTTGCGTAAGCGCCAATAGCGTGCAATAAGTGAGTTTTTCCAAGCCCAGACTCACCATAAATAAATAGAGGGTTGTATGCCTTTGCTGGAGCTTCAGCAACTGCAACCGCAGCAGCATGTGCGAAACGATTTGATGCACCTATAACAAAAGTCTCAAAGATATAACGAGGGTTAAGTTGTGATTGTTCGCCACCTTTAGTGATCAATGGAGCAGGAATATCATCGCGCCCAGTGCCAGATTTTGGAAGAACAAATTCAATATCTACTTCCGGGATAGGAAGATTGAGCGATTCCAAAGTTTCATCCACAGTAACTGCAATATTTGTTTTCTCGCCGAGTTCACGAGTAAGTACATCGCCAACAATTGCGCGAAGACGGCTCTCTAAAACATCTTTAGCAAAAGCATTAGGTGCAGCTACTAATAAATTAGTGGCGCCATTGCCTTGTAGTAGGCCCAAAGGTTTTGTAAGTTGTAGAAATGCCCGATGTTGAGGGGCATCAACTGCGACCTCTTCGATAACCCGGCTCCACAGTTGGGTCAGTTCGACCTCTTTTACATCCATTGAGCACTCCTTTAGTAATCCACAAGGTTATCCACAGGCTGTGGTCTAAACCTCAGATTGAGCCCTGATATCTAGCGCTTTGGCCCTTTATCTGTGGATAGAGAGGAAAAGTAGGGCTTCTCGGCGAAAATAGCAACTGGTTATCCACAATTGTCTCAAAGGGGAGAAGAGGAATTGCTCAGTTTGCCAACCTTATCCCCAGACCTCTACCGTTACCTCCTTGCTCCACTTCCCCCGTATTTATGACCTGATTTTTGATCGCTATAAGGAGTCACCATGACAAAGCGCACCTTTCAACCTAATACACGTCGTCGCGCCAAAAAGCATGGCTTCCGTGCACGCATGGCAACACGCGCTGGCCGCGCAGTTTTAGCTGGCCGTCGCGCCAAAGGTCGCCTTCGCCTCTCTGCGTAATTGCCGAAAGCACAGAAGGAATAACTCGCGTGCTTCCAAAAAACGCACGACTCACAAACAGTAATGAATTTTCCCGCGCCACAAAAAGCGGACTCCGTGTTTCAACCCAAAATTTTATCGGTTATTTATATCTCAACAATAATGAGAACCCGACTCGCGCCGGAATAATTGTTAGCAAAAATGTTGGGGGTTCGGTAGTTCGCCACCTAATCTCGCGCAAAGTCCGCCATATTCTTACCGCAGAGTTGAACCACCTACCCGCACATTCACTCCTTATAATCCGCGCACTCAACGGGGCTGCAAAAGCAAAAAGCCAAGAAGAGATTTCATTGATTATCTCAAAGCTCGTAAAGAAGTCTTTAGAGGTAGCAAAATAATGAGAAAAATTATTATTGGAATAATTCAGTTTTACCAAAAATGGATCTCCCCAAGTTTTGCTCCCCGCTGCAAGTACTACCCATCATGTTCAAGTTACGCAGCAACAGCAATCGAGAACTATGGAATCAAAGGTGTGGCTATGGCGACCTGGCGATTAGTTCGATGCAATCCGTGGTCCCATGGCGGCGTCGATTATGTTCTTATAAAAGAGAAGGTAGGAACTAACTAATGGATACGATCCTAAACCCATTGTATTTCGCTGTTTCTTGGGTCATTATCACTATTCACGATCTCCTATCACCGATCTTCAGTGCAGACTCTGGTGTTTCATGGAGCCTCTCAATTATCGGACTCGTAATTATTATTCGCATTATTCTTATTCCTTTATTCGTAAAGCAAATTAAGAGTCAACGTGCACTTACTGCGCTGCAACCACATATGAAAGAGATTCAAAAGAAGTATAAAGATGATCGTCAAAAGCAATCAGAAGAGATGATGAAGCTTTATAAAGAGCATAAAACAAACCCACTTGCATCTTGTTTCCCAATACTTGCCCAAGCGCCTATCTTCTTTGCTCTCTTTACTGTACTCAATGGAATTGGTAGAAACCCTCCAGTAAAACGTGGAGTGCTAACTCAAGAGGATGTGGTTAGCGCCGCACAAGCGAAATTCTTCGGGGCTCCAATTTCAGATACTTTCTTAGGAACAGATATAACAACAGTAAAAATTGTTACTGTTTTTCTTATCGCTTTTATGTCAGCAACAACTTTTACAACTCAACGCCAGTTGATGGTCAAAGGTATGCCAAAGATGGATTCCAGCAACAATATGATGTTGCAACAGCAAAAAATCATGTTGTATTTATTTCCAGTTATATTTGCAATCTCTGGTGTGAACTTTCCAATCGGAGTTTTAATTTATTGGTCGACAACAAATCTTTGGACATGGGGACAGCAGTACTACGTCATTAAGAGAAACCCAACCCCAGGTTCACCCGCATATGAAGAGTTAGAAAGAAAACGAAAACAAAAAAGTGGAGATGTCGAAACCCCAAATTCCGGATCGAATGAAACGATCCAGGAGCCAGAGATAAAAGGACAGCGAAAGCAACCAAAGAAAAAGAAGAAGAAGTAGGACAAATACGCTTAATTCCACACAATGTGGACATTATTTATAAAGGAGCAGTATTATGAGCGAAATTGAGACTGTAGAAGAGAAGAGCCCACTCAAAGGTGTGGCAAAACTTGAGGAAGAGGGCGATATCGCCGCTGACTACCTAGAGGCGCTGCTAGATATTGCAGATCTCGATGGCGATATTGATATTGATGTCGAGAATGATCGCGCCGCCCTCGCCATAGTTGGAGGAAAGCTCAACCACCTCGTTGGCAGCAATGGTGAGGTCCTTGATGCAATTCAAGAGCTCACTCGCCTCGCTGTACAGACAGCGACAGGTGATCGCAGCCGCCTCATGCTAGATATTGAAGGATTTCGAGCAGGGCGCAAGAGCGAACTTAAGAAGTTAGCCGAGGAGAAGGCGGAAGAGGCAAAAAGCACTGGTGCCTCAATCAAGCTCGCTCCAATGAATGCCTTCGAGCGCAAAATCATCCACGACACAATCCAAGATCTTGGCCTCACAAGTGAATCAGATGGCGAAGATCCAAACCGCTTCGTCGTGATTTATCCTGCCTAAAGCCAGACTCTCGCTATGAGCTCTGCTGAGGTTTCACGTGAAACCCTCATTGAGCGCTATTTCCCTGAGAGAAAAGAGGAGATTGCCGCCTACTCGCAACTCCTTATCGGAGCAGGCATTGAACGAGGTCTCATTGGACCCCGCGAAGGAGAGCGCATCTGGGAGCGCCACATTTTCAACTGCCTTCCCATTATTAGCCTCCTCCCCCAAAAAAGTAGTCTGATAGATATTGGTTCAGGCGCTGGGCTACCCGGGATCGTTATCGCCCTGGCTCGCCCAGATCTCAGCGTGAGTCTGATTGAACCCCTTGAGCGGCGACAGGATTTCCTTGAAGAGGCGATCGCTCCACTCGTTGCCAATGGGGCAAAAATCAGAGTCCTTCGTGGCCAAGCCCAAGATTTTAGGGAGCAGGCCCACTGTGTCACCGCCCGAGCAGTTGCGCCGCTGGAGAAGTTGCGCCGCATTAGTTGGCACCTCATCAAGGTAGGCGGCTCCCTCCTTGCTATGAAGGGGGAATCAGCGCAGGAAGAGATGAAGAGCGTGAAGAATTCCATCCTCCACGAGATAACTCTTGAGGGTCTTGAGCTCGGTCGAATCGTTGAGCTACGCAAGGGTGGTTAGATAGCCGCGTGGATGATTCACGTGAAACCAAGAAAGTTATAGGCGTTCGCCGCCTCAAAGAGGCGATGGCTAAACCTGGCGCACTTCGCATCATCACCGTCGCTAATCAAAAAGGTGGCGTAGGCAAAACAACGACAACAGTGAATCTGGCAGCAGCCCTTTCTATGGGTGGTCTGCGCGTACTCGTTATTGACCTAGATCCACAAGGCAATGCCTCAACCGCCCTTGGGGTGGAGCATCTTGATAATGAGGGTATTTATGAAGTCTTGATGGGCAAAGCAACAATGGAATCTGTTGTACAAAAAGTTGCCGGATTTCCAGCCCTTGAATGTATTTCATCCAATACATCCCTTGCACAAGCAGAGATTGAATTAGTACCAATGGTTGCTCGCGAATTTCGTTTGCGCGAAGCGATAGAAGAGTTAGTGCAATTGCGCACCACACAAAATATTGCGTATGACTACATATTTATTGATTGCCCACCAAGTCTTGGTCTACTAACTATAAATGCACTCACTGCAGCTAAAGAGATGTTGATTCCAATTCAATGTGAATATTACGCGCTAGAAGGTTTGTCACAACTTCTGAAAACATTTGAATTAGTAAAGAAGAGATTGAATACAGAATTAAAACTTTCAACATTTGTACTCACTATGTTTGATAGCAGAACACGACTAGCAAATGATGTTGCAGATGAAATTAGAAAACATTACCCAAATGAACTTATAAATATTCCTATTCCGCGCGCAGTACGCGTATCGGAGGCACCAGGTTATAACCAAACCGTAATGACTTACGATGCATCATCACCTGGCGCAGTTGCCTATATGCAAATTGCACGGGAGTTAGCGGATCGTGGAAAACCATTTGATTCCAATGTGGTTAGCATCAATTACAAACGTGAAGGTGAGATTGCATAATGGCAAGACGTGGTGGACTCGGTACTAATTTAGATGCATTGATTCCAACCTCACTCACTGTTGCCGGAAATGAAGTCGGGCAACAAAATGAAGTTCTTATTTCATCTATCTCACCAAACCCACGCCAACCACGTAAAAACTTTGATGAAGCTGCACTCAAAGAATTAATTGCTTCAATACAAGAAATTGGAATATTACAACCTCCTGTTGTTCGCCAAACATCGCCAGGACGTTACGAACTTATTATGGGAGAGCGACGCTTCCGTGCAGCAAAAGCTGCAGGACTAACATCAATTCCTGTAATCATTAGACAAACTCCAGATAACGAATTATTACGCGAAGCACTTATTGAAAACATTCATCGCAGCGAACTCAACCCACTCGAAGAAGGCGCCGCATATTCACAACTACTCACCGACTTTAATTGCACGCATGAAGAGTTGGCCACAAAACTTGGGCGCTCCCGCCCCTTTATCTCAAACATGATTCGTCTTATGAATCTACCTGCATCGGTACAACGGTCTGTGGCAACAGGTTTAATCTCTGCAGGTCATGCGCGCGCATTACTTGGCCTAGCTTCTGCTCAAGAGATTGAAGCGCTAGCGAAAAGAATTATTTCGCAAGGTTTGAGTGTGCGCTCAGTTGAAGAGATTATTGCCTCAACATCTTCTTCAAAAAGCGCTAAAAAGAAGGCAAAGAAAAATGCAACACCTGTGGAATTTAGCGAGATTGCTGATCGCATCGGAGATGCCCTCGACACCCGCGCAACAATTGAGGGAACTCCAGCAAAAGGTAAAATAATTATCGAATATGCAGGAATAGAAGATTTACAACGAATTACAAAAGCAATAGAGGGTTAGTTCTTTAGCTCATATCCATTATGGCGGCGCTCAATCTCTTGCTTAATAACTCCACCCAACGCCTTTACGCCTTCGCGAATTCGCTCCGGGGTTGGATAACAATATGAAAGACGCATCGCCCAACTTCCAAGACCGTCGGCATAAAAGGCAGTTCCTGGAACATAGGCAACCTTTGCAACAATGGCCTTAGGCATCATTGCTTTCGTATCAACTTCTGGTGGCAAAGTAACCCAGACATAGAAACCTCCACCGGGCTTTGTCCATGTTGCAGATGCAGGGAAATGTTCAGTGAGTGATTCAAGCATTGCATCACGGCGAACCTTGTAAAGATTGCAAAAACTAGCAATCTGATCGCGCCATGGTTGATCTGCTAAGTAATTAGAAATCGTAAGTTGAGTAAAGTTTGA
>CAMBGL010000053.1 GCA_945866155.1 Bifidobacterium breve | reverse complement strand
AGGCGTCTGGCGGGAAGAGTAGAGGGGAAATGTTCGAGTGATTCAAGTATTTCAATCTGGGATTCTTCTTCCACTCTTGCACGCTCAAGAAGGACGGGAAGTGAACCAACATTATGCGTTCCAAAGACAACATCGACATAGGGTGCCTTTTTTAGAATCGTTGCTTGATCTTTTTGGGCAAGACAACCACCGACGGCAATTTGCATCTTTGGATTAAGTTTTTTGATTGGCGCTAAGAAACTCAGATTTCCATAGAGCTTGTTATCTGCATTCTCGCGAACAGCACATGTGTTGAAGACCACAATATCTGCCTGCACTCCATCAGCTACAGGAATAAATCCAGCTTCATCCAGCAGTCCCGCGATTCGTTCAGAGTCGTGCACATTCATCTGACAGCCATAGGTTTCAACTGTGTAGGTGCGTGTCATGACACCATCGTAACGTGTGAGTTAGTGAGTAATAACCTGAGTCTGGAAGGTCGAACGATCTACCACCAGAGAGTGATGGTTCTCAAGTGTTATCCACCCTGGTTGGTTCCAGCCACTCGATGCCACAAGCACACCTTCGCTATCGGCGCGATATTTGATTTCATAATAATCATCTGGTGCCCAATCGGGCTTCTTCTCAGGTTGGAACTCGCTCACAACCACAAAAGTATCTTCATTCATTATCATCGCATTAATGCTTGAAAATTTTGCGTGCTCTTTGATTAGATTAATTGTTGAACTTATCCCTTTTACCATTCCATGCTTTTCAATTTCTGTAAGCAGTAGATAGAAATACTTTTCACTATCAGTCGTGCCTGCTATGAATTCAAAAAACTTTGGATCAATTAGATGATCCAATCCGGTTGCTGGGAAAATTCCACCATTATGAATAAATGAATAATCTTTATAGGTAAACGGATGCGTGTTGTTCTCGTTGATTGACAAACCTGCAGTTGCCCAACGCAAATGCAGAAGCCCACCATCAGTCGATGTCTTTGCTAATGCTCGACTAAAACTCTCACTCGTTGCCGCAGTTTCAGGTGCACGATTAAGATGAGCTACACGGGCATCGTGATCAATCGTGGCTATGCCCCACCCATCACAGTGAGTTGATGATAATGAGATGAATTCTTTAAAATCTTTGCCTACTAACGCGTCAAAATTGGTTTTCTCGTGCGACACGTAGCCCATAAGTCTGCACATTTTTGTATAAACCTCTTCCATTTGCGTCACACTGGATGTACAAAGGTTACCTCGGTGCCCCTCGCCGAACCAACTTACTCGCTATTTTCAAGGAGGAAAATCTTGGCGATTACAAATGATGACGAAAGACGTTTAGCAGAACTCGGATATAAGCAAGAGCTGAATAGATCTTGGAGTGGTTTTTCAAACTTCGCTATTTCATTCTCAATTATTTCAATCCTGGCAGGTTGCTTCACTACATTTGCCCAGGCGTGGAATAACGGTGGGCCAATTGCAATCTCAATTGGTTGGCCAGTTATTTCTCTCTTTATCCTTATTATTGGATTCTGTATGTCAGAACTTGCATCTGCATATCCAACATCGGGTGGAATCTACTGGTGGGCTTCCAAACTAGGTGGAGCAAAGGCTGGTTTCTACACTGGTTGGCTCAACCTCATTGGATTGGTATCAGTTACAGCCTCCGTTGGTTACGGAGCGGCAAGTTTCTTGAATGTAATACTTGGCACACAATTTCCAAGCTATTCCACTGATTTTCTGGGTGGCGATTACATAAAGCAACAATTCTTCCTCTTTGTGGCAATTATCACTGTTATCACACTGATCAATGTTTATAGCGGTAATCTCCTATCGCTATTCAATAACATTTCTGTCTGGTGGCACGTATTTGGCGCAGCCATTGTTGTTGGCATCTTAATCTTTGCGCCTTCAGAGCACCAAAGCCTTTCCTGGATGTTCTCAACAAAAATCAATAGTTCAGGATTTAGTGATAACTCCTACTGGTTATATGTACTTCCATTGGGCTTCTTGCTCACTCAGTACACAATTACCGGTTTCGATGCATCGGCACACCTTTCAGAAGAAACACATGACGCTCACATAAATGCAGCACGCGGCATCTGGAAGTCAATCTTCTACTCTGCAATCGGTGGATACATCTTGTTGATGGCATTCCTCTTTGCAGCAACGAAGACTGACATCATTAGCTCTTTTGATCCAGCCGTAAACCCATTTGGGGGAGGCTCCGTAATTGCAATTCTGTATACAGCACTCGGTGGCGGCGCACTCTTCAAGCTCGTCATGATTATTACCACTGCTGGACAAATCTTCTGCGTAACAGCGTGCCTTACTTCATGTTCACGCATGATGTTCGCATTCTCGCGCGATGGCGCTGTACCACGAGGAGATCTTTGGAAGAAAGTAAATAAGCACCACGTACCTGTGAATGCAGTTCTTGTATCTGCAGCAGCAGGAATAGTAATGACGCTTCCAGCACTATGGAAGAGTCCAACAGGTGCACCAACTGCTTTCTATGCAGTCGTATCTGTTTGCGTAATTAGTCTTTACTTAGCATTCTTAATTCCAATATATCTTCGTCTCAAGGCTGGCTCTTCATTCAAGCCTGGTGCATGGACTCTTGGATCTAAGTACAAGTGGATGTGCTCTATTGCAGTAGCTGAAATTACAATTATTTCTATCTACTTCATCTTGCCATTCTCACCAGCAGGTACTCCGGGTAATAAAGATTTCACCTGGACTGCAGTGAACTACGCACCAATTATTACCGGTGGAGCCCTCATCATCTTGTGGATCTGGTGGCATCTCTCGGCTAAGAAATGGTTCACAGGACCAAAACGAACAATTGATGCATAAGTAATAGCACTTCCAAAATCCCCTCCGCCTGTATTGGTGGAGGGGATTTTGCTTTGTGGATTTTCTTCATTCAGATAGATACGCTGACTCCATGAGCGCATTGAGTGTTGATCAATTACGTAAAGCTGTAGCCGATGGAAGCGTGGATACGGTCATTGTTGCAATGACAGATATGCAAGGACGCCTAACGGGTAAGCGAATTCATGGCCAGTTCTTCTTAGATGAAGTTTTAAAGCATGGTACCGAAGGTTGTAACTATCTCTTAGCGGTAGATGTAGATATGAATACCGTTGCTGGTTATGAGATGTCCTCGTGGGAGCGTGGGTATAGCGATTTTGCTCTAATGCCAGATCTCAACACTCTTCGTATGGTTCCATGGCAGCCAGGTGCTGCAATGGTTCTAGCTGATGTTCAATGGCTAGATCACACAGATGTGGTTGCATCTCCTCGACAAGTATTACGCAAGCAGATTGCAGCCCTTGAAAAGGCAGGCATGGTTGCAATGTGTGGAACAGAGCTTGAATTTGTCGTTTATAAAGATACATACGAAGAAGCGTGGAATAAGGCATACCGCGATCTCACTCCGGTAAATCAATATAACGTCGACTATTCAATACTTGGTGGATCTCGCATTGAGCCTCTTCTTCGTCGAATTCGCCTAGCCATGGCTGGCGCTGGAATGACTGTGGAATCAGTGAAAGGTGAATGTAACTTCGGGCAACACGAGATTGCATTCAAATATTCTGATGCGCTCTCCAATTGCGATAACCATGTCATTTACAAAAATGGTGCCAAAGAGATTTCATCTGAAGAGGGTTATGCACTTACATTTATGGCAAAGCCAAATATGAAAGAAGGAAACTCTTCACATATTCACCTCTCCTTCCGTGGACTCAAGGGCGAACTCGTCATGGCCGATGACTCAGATAAAGTCGACGGGATGAGTGAACTAGGTCGTCAATTCATTGCGGGCCAGGTTGCCCACCTTCGCGAACTCTCACTTCTCTTTGCGCCAAATATCAATTCATACAAGCGCTACGTCCCTGGTTCATTTGCTCCAACAGCAATTCGTTGGGGACGCGATAACCGCACATGTGCACTTCGCCTTGTAGGTCATGGCGCAGGGCTTCGCTTAGAAAATCGCGTGCCTGGCGGCGATGTGAATCCATATATGGCTGTTGCAGGAATTATCGCTGCAGGTCTAGATGGAATAAATAAGAAAATGAAATTAGAGCCTGCATTTCAAGGAAATGCTTACGCATCTGATTCAGAGCGCATACCCGCATCAATGAATGAAGCACTTGATTTATGGGAGAAGAGTGCCTGGATCAAAGAGGCATTCGGCGCAGAAGTTCAAGCACACTATGCAAATATGGCTCGAATTGAAATTGCAGCATACGGAAGCGCAGTTACCGATTGGGAACTCTTCCGCAACTTCGAAAGGTTCTAAATCGTGTCAACTACGTACGACGTAATAAATCCAGCAACTGAAACAATTGTAAAAACAATTGAGCACTATGACCTTGCTGCAACAGATAATGCAATTGCAAAAGCTGCCAAGGCATTTGATAGTTGGCGCGCAATTTCACCTGGTGATCGGGGCAAACTCTTGCGCCGCTTTGCAGAGGTAGTTGCAGATCATAAAGAGGAACTTGCACTCCTGGAGATAACTAACTCTGGCCATGCCCGCGGTAATGCACTCTGGGAAGTTGATAATGTCGTCAACACCCTTACTTATTATTCAGCCGCTCCAGAGCGTCTCTTTGGTCGACAGATTCCTGTTCCAGGTGGCATAGATGTCACATTCAAGGAACCACTCGGTGTTGTTGGAATTATTGTGCCGTGGAATTTCCCAATGCCAATTGCTGTCTGGGGTTTTGCGCCAGCACTTGCCGCAGGTAACACTGTTGTACTCAAGCCTGCTGAATACACACCATTGACAGCAATACGTCTTGGTGAATTAGCACTCGAAGCTGGAATACCTGATGGTGTCTTTAATGTTTTGCCTGGGAAGGGCAGCATCGTTGGAAATCGATTTGTCACTCATCCCCTTGTACGAAAGATTGTCTTTACTGGTTCAACATCAGTTGGTAAATCAATCATGGCTGGATGTGCTGATCAGATAAAGCGAGTAACACTTGAATTAGGTGGCAAGAGTTCAAATATCATCTTTGCAGATAGTGATCTTGATAAAGCTGCAGCAAGTGCACCTGGTGCAGTCTTTGATAATGCTGGCCAAGATTGTTGTGCGCGCTCACGCATTCTTGTTCAGAAGTCAGTTTTTGATTCCTTTATGGAAAAGTTCGAAGTTGGCGTCAAGAAATTCCGCGTAGAAGATCCCAATCTTTCAACATGTGACATGGGACCACTTATCTCAAAGAAGCAATTTGATGCAGTGCAATCCTTTCTCGATGAGCCAGTTGCATTCACTGGTAGCGCACCAAGTGGTAGCGGTTATTGGATGCCACCGACAGTTCTCATGCCAAAGAATGCACAATCTCGCTCATGGCGAGAAGAAGTATTTGGTCCAGTGGTATCTGTTCTTACATTTGAGGATGAGGCCGAAGCGATTGCAATGGCTAATGATTCTGAATATGGCTTGAGTGGTTCAATCTGGACTCGCGATATCGGTCGCGCACTTCGCGTTTCGCGCGGCGTTGAAACTGGAAATCTCTCAGTCAATAGCAATTCATCAGTGCGTTTTTGGACACCATTTGGTGGATTCAAACAATCTGGTCTTGGCCGCGAACTAGGACCAGATGCACTCGATTCATTTACAGAAGTAAAGAACGTATTTATCTCCAACGACTAAACTCACACAGATAATCTAAAGAAAAGAAGAGGAAATCATGGCAGAACGTTTAGAAGGTCGCGTCGGCGTTATTACTGGCGGCGGAAGCGGTATCGGATATGCAACTGCCCTGCGTTTTGCACAAGAAGGCGCGAAAGTTGTTATCGTCGATACAAATCCAGAATCTGGTGAGAAAGTTGCTAAAGAAGTTGGCGGAATTTTTGTAAAGGCAGATGTCACAAATGCCGACGATGTAGCACGTATGTATAAAACTGCATTTGATACCTATGGACGCATTGATATTGCATTCAATAATGCTGGTATCTCACCACCTGATGATGATTCAATTCTGACAACAGGAATCGATGCATGGGAGCGCGTGCAACGTGTAAACCTCACAAGTGTTTATCTTTGCTGCAAAGAAGTACTTCCATACATGCTCAAGGCTGGCAAAGGATCAATTATCAATACAGCATCCTTCGTTGCAACGATGGCATCTGCTACATCACAGATTTCCTACACAGCATCAAAAGGTGGAGTACTTGCTATGAGTCGCGAACTCGGTGTTCAGTTTGCTCGCCAGGGTGTTCGTGTGAATGCTCTATCTCCTGGACCAGTCAACACTCCCCTATTACAAGAACTCTTTGCAAAAGATAAAGAGCGCGCAGCTCGTCGCCTCATTCATATTCCATTGGGGCGCTTTGCCGAAGCTAGTGAACTTGCAGCAGCAGTTGCATTCTTAGCATCAGATGATTCTTCATTTATTACAGCATCTAACTTCTTGGTAGATGGTGGAATTTCAGGAGCGTATGTAACTCCGCTCGACTAATAACTTATTTGCGTTGAATCGGCGCAGTTGCGACGTGGTCAAGAAATTGATTGACCAGGGCGTGACTGCGCGGATTTGCAGTTGCATCAGCTAGTTTTGTCTGTGCACGAAGGTCGGCAATTACAACACCCTCTGCTTCAAGATCATCTGGACCACCTTCCATTGCAAGCCATTGGTCCAAGACTTCTGAATCAACATCTGGATGAAATTGAGTTCCTAATGTTCGTCCAAATATAAATGCTTGAGGGCATAAATCCGTACGAGCAATCTCTTTTGCGCCAGGTGGAATAGTGAATCGATCCCAGTGATATTGAAACCATGGACCATTTGGAATAAAACTTTCATCGTCGCTCTCAATCTCATGCCAACCAAGTTCTGGATAAGGCCCACGGGCGACAGTGCCGCCGAGTGCGCGAGCCATCAATTGGCCACCAAAACAGATTCCAAGAATTGGAATACCTGCGTTATGTGCTTCTAATAATTTATTCATTTCAGGTAGTAACCAATTACCAATTCGTTCATCTTCAAATGCGCCCCATGGTGCACCCAGTGCAACGATTGCATCGAACTCTAGGAAGTTTGGCCAATCAACGGTGACATTTGGATTTTTGTAATCTTTTTCATGAACAACGATGCACTGTTGGATTTCATATCCACGGTTTCGGAATTGAACTGCGACTGGCCCACCATCACTGACATAATCTTGCAAGATAAAGAGAGCGCGTTTTGCCATAGCGGAAATAGTATCTTTCGCGTTTTTATTTAGCAATTCTAATTGGCGATTGTCCTCGCGCAATTAGTCGTTCAAAGTGAAGTTCGCGCTTTTCATTGAACCTATTTGACTCATCCGTTGCACCTGTTAACCATGTTGCGAGTTCATCACGAGCAGCTTGTCCATCACCTGATAAATCTTCGCGGTCAAAGATATTCCATGCTCGAAGTACCGGTGCTACAACATCATCGAGGTGTTGTTGCATGTCATAAATTCCAGCAAGTGCGATCTGTACCGCTTTGCGACCAAAGCCAGGCATTCCGGCTCCAGGCATATCAAAATTTGTTACAACATCGGTAATGGCGCGCATCGCATCATTGGGAGCGAGATCAATTGCCTTACCAAGGAGGTTGCGATAGAAAATCATATGCAAGTTTTCATCCATTGATATGCGTTGTAACATATTTTCACAGATTGGATCATCAGAAATCTTGCCCGTGTTGCGGTGAGAAATACGTGTTGCTAGTTCTTGAAAAGAAACATATGCAACAGTGTGCAACATGTCATTGTCATAAGGGGTTTGATATCCCTGTGACATATGGGCCATACGTAAATCTTCTAATTCATAAGGATTTACTCCGCGAGTTGCCATGAGGTAATCGCGCATAACAATGCCGTGGCGATTTTCTTCAGCAGTCCAACGTTCAATCCAATTTCCCCATGCGCCATCTCGTCCCATAGAGATCGCAATCTCAGTGTGATAGCTAGGTAAATTATCTTCAGTCAATAAATTCAGTACGAGTGAATCTTGGGCAACGGTAGATA
>CAMBGL010000052.1 GCA_945866155.1 Bifidobacterium breve | reverse complement strand
ACTAGCTTCACCGTGCAATTTTCCTTTTACAATATCTGCGATTTCAGATGCGCTCAGAGCAATCATTTCTTCTCTTCAATCGCTTTCGCTAACTCAATTCGATCATCAAAAGAGTGCATCACTCCCGCAATATCTTGACCGGTTTCGTGACCCTTGCCCAAAATTATGACAACATCGCCATCGCCAGCTTCATTGACTGCGCTTCTTATTGCTTCCGCGCGATCACTTATGACACTTGCAGATTCAATTCCAACTGTCATTTCTTTGAGAATTTCTTCAGCGCTTTCAGATCGTGGGTTATCGCTAGTAAATATTGCTACATCACTTCCATGATCGAGTGCGCGTCCCATGGCCGATCGTTTACTTCGATCTCTATCGCCACCGCAGCCCAAAACCCCAATGACCCTTCCTTTGCTCAATTCACGAGCTGTTTCAAGCACACGGGCAACCGCATCGGGTGAATGGGCATAATCAACAAAGGCTGCAAACTTTTGTCCTAGTGCTACTGCTTCTAGCCGACCTGATACACCGCGAAGTTTAGGCAGTAATGATGCAATATCAATAGGGTCAATTCCACTTTCAACTGCGATTGCTACAGCCATCAGGAGATTGTCATAGTTATATCCACCATGAAGATTTACTTTGCCCTCAATGAGGATTCCACCTGATCCGCGAATCGCAACCTGCGCTCCGTAGTACTCGCTACTAATATTTCCGTAATGCCAATTTGCTAAAGTATTTGTTCTTGAGAGCGTAATTACTGGAAGCTCCGTTTTTTCTTTCAATTTTCGCCCATATGAATCATCAATATTGATGACGGCAAGATCGGCATATTCAAAAGTGAATAACGCAGCCTTTGCTTCAAAGTATTTATCCATAGTTTCATGAAAATCAAGATGATCTTGCGAAAGATTTGTAAATCCCACAACTGCAAAGTGACTTCCCCTGACTCGATCTAATGCAATTGCATGGCTTGAAACTTCCATAACAAGGTTACGCATATGTCGTTCGCGCATTACTGCAGCAAGTGATTGTAATTCACTACTTTCTGGAGTGGTTCTCTTGCTGATAAGAACCTCACTACCAATTCGTGTCTCTATCGTTCCTATCAATCCACTTTCACGCCCAGCAAAGGACATTATTTGATGCAAAATAGTTGTAACAGTAGTTTTGCCATTTGTTCCTGTAATACCCACGCTATACAGATCGCGCATAGGTTCACTATGAAACCACGCGCTGAGTATGCCTGCACTTCTACGAGGATTTTTTGTGATGAGAACTGGAATGCCTGTGATTATTTCTGCTCCAGCGCTATCAGTGAGTACAGCTCTAGCACCATTTTTTATTGCATCTGCTACAAATCTAGCGCCATGAGTTTTATCTCCAGGTAGAGCTATGAAGATATCTCCCTCTTCAATATTTTCACTGGACTGAGATACCCCAGTTATTAGAATGCTTTTGAGTTCAAAAGTTTGGGTGTCAGATTTGGCCGAGATTATTTGAGCAATTGCTTCGAGAGTCTTACTCGGACTCAACATCGGCCTTAGCATTATTGTTTCACCGCATCCTTCTTGATGCGCGCATTGAGTTCTTTTTCATTGAGTGGGAGCGGTACTACTTTTGTTCCAGTCGGTGATACATGCTCACTCTTGAGTGCAAATGACATAACATCTTTGAATACTGGCCCACCGAGTGCGCCACCCCAGTGAAGTCCCTTTGGATCTTGAATCGTAACGCTGATAACAAATCGTGGTTTATCTGCTGGTGCAAATCCAATGAATGAGGCTGTATATCCGCTGTAACAACTACAAGAAGTTTCATATCTCATTGCAGTACCAGTCTTTCCTGCAACGCGATAACCAGGTATGGCAGCAGTTGGAGCAGTTCCATTACCAGATACAACACTTTCCATCATAAGACGCATTGACTGTGCAGTTTGCGTACTGATAACTCTTTCACTGGCGCGAGAGTTAGCTGGTGTGAAATGTCCACTGGAATCACGTGTTCCAGAAATTACTGTTGGTGATACTCGAATACCATTATTTGCAATAGTTGCAAAAATACTTGTTGCCTGCATTGCCGTGAGTGAATAACCCTGACCAAAGGCAATAGTTGGCGCAGATGTGCCAGACCATTGCGAAACTGGCGCCAAAATTCCTCGTGATTCCCCCGGTAGTCCTGATCCCGTGTTCACGCCTACTCCAAATTTTGTGAGGTAGTCATAGAGTTTTTGATTCTCTAACATCTCTCCAATTTTGATGGAACCTGTATTGCTAGATTCAGCAAGGATGCCTGAAACTGTCAATTTCTTCGTCGCATGCTTTTCATGATCATGAAAAACTTTGTCTGATCTTTTCAAAGTATATGGAACCGTAAGAACCGTATCTGGGGTTACAAGTTTTTCTTCAATAGCTGCAGCAAGAGTCATGACTTTTCCTGTTGAACCAGGCTCATACACATCTTGTACTGAAGGGTTACGCATCAATGAGAGCGGCACACCTTTGCGATTATTTGGATCAAATGTCGGTGCTGTTGCATGAGCCAATATTTCTCCAGTTTTAGGATCCATCACAATTACTGTTCCACTCAATGCACCAGATTTTTTCACCGCATCACTTATTGCTTTAGAGGCAACCCACTGAATGTCACGATCAATTGTCAATCGAATAGTCGTTCCCGTTTTCGCAGGAGTGATTTCAGATTGCGAGCCAGGGATCTCGGCTTTGTATCCATTGTCGTAGGAATACCTACCGTCGATTCCTGCGATTATTGAATTCTTACTTGATTCAAGGCCTGTTGCGCCAAATCCATCATTGTTTACAAAACCGATAAGGGAAGCCAGAAGTTTTCCTGAAGGGTATTCACGAATATATCCACGCTCTGGAAAAAATCCGACAATTCGCTCACCGATCTCTTCTTTACTCAATGATGAGTTATATACGGCTATCGCCTCGCTAAGTTTTTTCCATATAGCTGGCTTAGCATTCCTATAAACCATGCTCCAACGTTTGGTACCTGTAATGCTATTGGCTACTTCAGTAGTCGTAAGCCCAAGAATTGGAGCGACAAATTCAGCAACTTTTGTAGGATTTGTAATAAGAGTTTGATCTACAACAATGCTAGTTGCTGCAACGCTTCGTGCAAATGGAGCTCCGTGAATATCAGTAATTTCTCCACGCGGTGCGGGTAATGTGCGAGTTAGTGACATTTCGTTATTTGCTCGATTTTGATAACTCGATGCTTGCACAGCTTGAATTTGAACTAAACGTAATCCAAAAGCCATCAGTAAGATCAAAGCGCCAATGATTAGCACTCTGATTCGCCCGTGAGCTAAGGAAAAGTTACCCATTGATTTTGGTCCGAACTTGCTGAGTGCTTGCATCAAGATTTAAGAAAATTGGAGAATCGGAAGGACGCATTCCGAGTACGTACGCCGAATGCGCGAGTGCACTCGGTGATGAAGATCTTTCAATTGCTCGAGCAAGTGCTTCGCGCTGGTCACTGACTAATCTGCTCTCAGCCTTGAGGCGGGAAAGTTCAAATGCATCTTGAGCCAGTAGTGTGTTGATTAGTAAAAGAACTGCTACTCCTACAACGCTAGATATTGAAATAAATAGAGCAAAGAATTTTCTATCCGCTTGTTTGCTCTCAGAGTCATTAGTGACAATCTTGAGTGCAACTTGATTTGTCTTCTCAGCGATGAGTTCTCGTGAACGTGTGATTACTGGTGCAAAAGCTGTCATTGCCATTATGCCGCCACCTTTTCTATGGCTCGAAGACGCACCGAAGCTGATCTGCTATTTTCGATGAGCTCTTCTTCAGATGGCGTTTCACTACCTTTGACAACAAGTGCAAATTTGGCAGCGAATTCGGGAAGTTCAAATGGAAGATTGCGTGGAGTTCCAGAAGTTGTAGATGCGACGAAAAGTTCTTTCACAATTCGATCTTCTAGCGACTGAAAAGACATAACGACAAGACGTGCACCAACGGTGAGTAGTTGCAGCGCAACAGGAAGTGCGCGCGTCACTGCCCCCAATTCATCATTAGTTTCAATGCGAAGTGCTTGGAATGTTCTCTTCGCCGGATTGCCACCAGTGCGTCTAGTGGCTGCAGGTATAGCCTCTTTCACAAGGGCTGCTAGCTCAGTTGTGGAATTGAGTGGGGCCTTATTGCGCGCTTTCACGATTGATTCGACAATTCGTGTAGCGAACTTTTCTTCTCCATATGTTCGCAATATTCGAACTAATTGTCCAGGTTCATATGTATTTACTATTTGCGCGGCAGTCAATCCTTGAGAAGCATCCATGCGCATATCGAGTGGCGCTTCTTGAGAATAGGAAAAACCACGATTGCTCTCATCTAATTGCATTGAAGAAACACCAAGGTCAAAGAGCGCTCCAGATATTTGGTGGTAACCAAATGATTGAACAACATCTCCGATGCGATCAAAAGTGAAATGAGCTGTCTTGAGACGATCTGCATATGGTGCTAATCGCTCGGTTGCACGATCTATCGCACTTTGATCACGATCGATACCGATAACAGTCAAATTTGGAAATGCTTGAAGTAGCGCTTCTGTGTGACCACCCAGTCCAAGGGTTGCATCAACTACGACTGGATTCTCACTTGCAAGAATTGCAGGAGCAAGAAGCTCAACACAACGATCGCGCATTACTGAATAGTGCGCAGTGCTACTTGTCATCTTCTCCCCCATTCCTGTACTCGTGCTCTGATTTCAAACTTTTCTCTCTGCTCTGGTCACCGCCGGCCGACGGATCTATTTTGTATCGGTGCCGGGGAAGGGGCACCGATACTTTCGAAGGGTCGGCGGTGGCCACAACAGAGAGTTGGACCAAACTTTTATTAGAAGAGGCCCGGGAAAACCTCCTCTGAAACGTCAGCAAAACTCTTTTCGCGATCTGCTAAATATTCATTCCATGCAGTTGCATCCCAAATTTCAACGCGAGTATTTGCGCCGATAACAACGCAATCTTTTTCAAGCGCTGCATATGTGCGCAGTCCTTGTGGAATTGTTATACGACCTTGACGATCAGGAATTTCATCGTGCGCACCTGCAAACATCACACGTTGGTAATCACGTGCTGATTTCGCAGTAACTGGCGCTTGTTTTAGCGTGTCAGTAATTATTGAAAATTCTTGTGATGGAAAAACATAAAGACAACGTTCTTGTCCTTTTGTAATAACTAAACCTGCAGCTAAATCATCGCGAAATTTCGCAGGAAGAATGAGGCGGCCTTTTTCATCCAAACGAGGCTCATGGGTGCCCAGGAACATGTGGTGCGCCCCCTTCCCCAAAGGATCGCTAGATATTGCCTAATCGCAATAATCCCCCACTTTACTCCACTTTCCTCCTTTTTCAACCACCTATCGCCACCTTTCTCCCCATTCCTCCCCACGTGATTCCACCCTTATGCCTCGCCGTGAGGGCATAAAAAAAGAGCCCCCGAGGGAGCTCTTATGGCCGACCTAAAACCCTATTGATCAGTATTTCGTTCATCCCAGCGCTTTTCTAGGCGTTCGCTGAGCCCAAATCCCTTGCGAGATGAGCGTGGAGATTGAGCACTCTTCACAACGGCTCCAACGGATGAGATGAGAAGGATGAGCCCGGATAGGGCTACGAGAAAACCGAAAACGCCAACCAGGGTTACCTTGGCAATAAGGCCGCCAAAGATCGTGGCAAGGCCGAGTGCGAGTAATCCAATGGCTAAAAGATTGCGATTGCGGGAAATCGGTATTTTTGTACCAGAGAGCGTTGTTGCAAGCTTTGGATCCTCAGTGAGGAGGGCCGCTTCCATCTGGTCGAGTAAGCGTTTTTCGTGCTCAGAAAGTGCCATGTCCACACAATAGAACATCTTTTCTTTCATCGCTACTAGGAATCGTCTTCCTCGCTCTCAGGCTCTACGAGGCGAGCCGGGCGCACGCTATCTCGCCCAAAACGTGCCTGTGCCTTATCGATAGCGCTCTCCGCTTCGCGCCATCCATTCTCACGTTGACCAAGAAGCATCTGGTGCGGGGCTCCCTCACTCAAATTTTCAAGGCCCACTCCAACAAGTCGAAGGCGTGCTCGCTCGATTCGAAGGGCCGTATATAAACCTTTCACAACGTCATAGACCTCGTGAGTGGAATCAATTGGTAGGGCTAAAGTCTTTGAACGATTGATTGTTGTGAAATCCGCAAAGCGCACTTTGATTGAAATAGTTTTAGCAAAGAGATTGCGTGCGCGAAGCCTGGATGTTGCTTTTTCGCAAAGACGTAAGTATTCCTTGAGAATCTCTTCAGGGTTATCTAAATCAATTGCAAAAGTTTCAGCTGCGCTAATACTTTTCTCTGGCTCATCTATAACAACATCGCGATAATCGCGGCCCCATGCAAGTTCATAAAGTGATGCACCGCTTGCTTCACCAAGTGCTCGAATCAATGTTGTGCGCGGCAGCTTTGCAATATCTTCAACAGTTCGAAGTCCTAAACGCTCTAATACTTCGGCAGTCTTTGGACCGACTCCCCATATTGCTTTGACTGGCAATGGGTGCAGAAATGTAAGTATGCGATCTGCTGGTATTTCTAGAATTCCATTAGGTTTGCAATGTCCTGAGGCAAGCTTTGCAATAAATTTAGAAGGTGCTATTCCAACAGAGCATGTAATGCCTTCTTGTTTTTCAACATTGGCACGAATTGCCTGCGCTATCTCGCGTCCTGTGCCAAGTAAGCGTTTTGCACCTGTTACATCGAGAAATGCTTCATCGAGAGAGATTGGTTCAACAAGTGGAGTAAATGATTGGAATATCTCCATGATGCCCTCAGATACTTCGCTATAGCGCGCGTGATCTGGAGGAATAAAGATGGCGTGTGGCGCTAATCGCTGCGCACGTCCCACTGGCATTGCAGCATGAATTCCAAATTTGCGCGCTTCATAGTTTGCAGAAAGAACAACACCGCGTGCACCAGCGCCAACAACTACAGCCTTGCCTTTCAGTGTTGGATCATCGCGCTCTGAAACAGAGGCATAGAAAGCATCCATGTCGACATGCAAGATTGTTGATTGCATTGCCTCTTCCTCGCTCATACGACGAGGCTACTTTGCTTAGCGCTCCACTTTTCGTAGGCGCTGCGAAGATCCCACGCCCCTGTTGCCCGAATTGAAATACCGCGGGCCCCTGTACGCCGAGTATGACCACGTACTAAAAGCAGAGATGAGTTGTAGAGGATGTCGGCATAATCCATTTGCACATCAGTAAAAAAGGTTGAATCACTACATCCATAACCATCATCGAGAGTTAGAAAGATAACGCGCTTACCCGACCGAATTGGTGGTGTCTGCATAGCTACTTTTACTCCTGCAACAAATACCTCACTCTGTGAACGCGCTTCTAGAAGTTGAGAAGAGCGCACTGCCCCAATTGCATTGAGAAATGGTGCATAGAACTCAAGAAGATGGTGAGTGATATCCATTCCTAAACGTTCTACTTCATGGCGTACACCTTCAGCTGCGCTCATCGCAGGTAGGCCGCTTGAAACAAGTGGAGGAGGTTCAAAACCTAAATTCATTTGAGCACCAGAGACTGCAAGTGCTGGAGAGCGAACAAGATCTTTAATATGTAGTAAGAGATCGCGCCTATGTATCTCATCGCTAGCATGTAATCTGTCAAAAGCTCCTGTGAGAATAAGTGATTCAGTTACTGGAATAGATGCACCAGAGCGTCGTACAAAATCCGTGATATCTGTATAGGGGCGGGACTGGATAATCGATTCAATTTCGGTTGCACTAATTCCACTTACAGTAGAGAGTGCGATACGTATTGCATAACCGTTCTCATTACTTTCAACTCGATAGACGGAATCGGAAAGATTTACGTCAAGAGGTGCAAGGGTGATTCCCATTTGACGCGCTTCATCGAGTATCAAGCGTTTGGGATACATCCCTGGGTCATGAGTAAGAATGCCTGCAATAAATGCTGCAGGATGGTGAGTTTTGAGCCAAGCGGATTGATATGTAGGTAGCGCAAATGC
>CAMBGL010000051.1 GCA_945866155.1 Bifidobacterium breve | reverse complement strand
TTTCTCTCGATTGCGCTATTAGAACTTACTAAATTAGCGCGATATGGAATCCAACCAGTGGATGCATTTGAACCTAAAATTCCACCAATGACTCCCGCGATGACGGCAATAAAAAGAAGATTGAGATTATGAGATTTCTTTTTTACTGGGGTTTCCCACCAAGGCGTCGGGGCGCTTTTCTTTTTATCGCGAGGAAACTTCATGGCGTAATTCTGCTATACCTTCGTGGCAAGCAACAAACCATCCCCTGTTGGAATGAGTGAACTTACCCAATTCTCTGCATTTGCTCTAATAATTTTCCCAGCATCACGAAGAGCCACTGTTTTTGCATCTCTTTGGGCGGGATCTTGAACTTTGGATCCACCAAAATAGTTATCGATTACTAATACCCCTCCGCTGCGCAAAATACGATGTGCTTCCCCAATAACAAAAGATAAGTCCTCAGGATTGTGGCGCAACACAACTAGATCGTAGGCACGATCAGTCAGCTTTGTCATGACATCAGGAATTGAATTAGTGATTAATCTAAATCGAGATTGTTCTATATCGGCATCTTGTAGAGCAAGTTTTGCAATTTGAGTATGTTCCATCTCATCATCGATGGATGTAAGTGTTCCACTCTTCATCATTCCTTTGAGTAACCAGAGTGATCCGACACCAGAGGCAGTACCAACTTCAACGACTGATTGTGCTTTGAGAAGGTGTGCCAGGAATCGCAGATAAGCACCAGCGCCAGGAGTTGTATCAACAACGCCGAGTTCAACACCTCGAGCTCGCGCTTGACTCATTTCAAAATCTTCAGCAATAAAGCTCTCTGAAAATGAATGTGGATCTTGTCGCATCACAGGCTCATTATCCAATCAGTAAGTAGTCGAACACCATATCCAGTTCCACCTTTTGGATTCTCTCCTGCATCGACTTCGCTACGTGCAGTTCCAGCGATATCTAAATGCACCCAGCGGCGTTCTCCAACAAATTTTTCGAGGAAGAGCGCAGCAGTGACAGAACCTGCAGAATATTTACCTTTATCGGCAGTGTGATTGAAATCAGCAACATCGCTGACAAGTGCATCTTGATAATCATCGATAAGTGGCATATGCCAAACTTTGTCACCTGATTCTTCGCCAATAGTCACTAGCTCTTTTGCTAGTTTGTTATCGCGTGTGTACATGGCGGCGTATTGACGGCCAAGTCCAAGGGTTGCAGAACCAGTAAGTGTTGCAATATCTACTAAGTAATCAGGATCTAAATTTTTATCAGCGTAGGCAAGACCATCAGCTAGAACTAAGCGACCTTCAGCATCTGTATTGATTACTTCTACGGTAGTTCCACCGAAGTGTGTAATGACATCACTGGGGCGTTGCGATGTTCCAGATAAAGCATTTTCTGCAAGCATCATAAGCGCGGTAACGCGTACCTTTGGCTGTAATTGAGCAATCGCACTGACCGTTGCAAGAATTGCAGCTGCACCAGCCATATCGCTCTTCATTGCAATCATGGTGTCATATGGGCGCTTGAGAGAAACTCCCCCTGTATCGAAGGTAATTCCCTTGCCAACTAAAACAACATGTTCGAGGGCATTTACATTCTTCTTCGAAGTACGAGGTAGGTAGGAAAGTTCGACAAAGCGGGGGCCAGGTTTTGGTGAAGAATTTCCAACGGCGCGCAATCCGCCAAACTCTGCAAGTTCCTTGCCAGATAGTACTTTGACTTCAAAACCAAATTCTTTACCTAGCGTTATCGCCTCTTGTGCTAACCACGCTGGATTCTTAATATTTGCAGGGGTGTGAACAAGGTCGCGCGCGGTGCAGATAGCTTTTGCAATAACTACAGCATCGTCGAGAGTTTCTTGATCATTAGTTGCAATAAATAACTCGGGGTATTTAATATCCTTATCGCTCTTCAGGTTCCATACATAAGTACCTAGGGTAAGCGATACTGCAAATGCATGTAATTCATCTACTCCATCAGTACATGCTGAAAAAACTTTAATACTCTTGCCTCGAACTTTTCGACCAACTGCAGCAGCTGCAAGGCGGATAGAGCCAAGACTCTTGTCACCTAAACCAACTAGAAAAATTCTTTCAGTCTCGCAATCAGTTGCACTTACCGGGATTTCAAATAGTTCGCCCGCTTTTCCTGAAGGTGAAAAAAATGACAGTTCATCGAGGAGAATAAGTTCGAAGTGTTTTTCGATCGCAGAAACTAGTTTTAATTCTCCTTCAATCACAAGTTCATCTTTTTCATTCTTCGAATACGAGAGCGCTATTGCTTGCGAGCGCATCGCATTTTCAAGATTTATTGGTGCAGATTGTGCAAAAGCATCTTTCATAGCGCTAAAAACTAAGCTCTATTTTTTGATGAGTGAAACAGCTGCATGTAGCGCTGCGCTGAGATTATTTGCCTCTTCGGCATTCATTTCTACAACTAAACGTCCGCCACCTTCTAATGGAATTCGCATGACAAGGGAGCGAGCCTCTTTTGTAACTTCCATGGGTCCATCGCCGGTGCGGGGTTTCATGGCAGCCATCGGGTCACTCCTTAGTTGGCTCACATCGCGCACTCAGAAGCGCTACGTAGCAAGCATGGGTATAAGAGGAGAAGTATCTCGCATAAAGCGCACTTGCGCGAAATCGTGCGCGACTAAAGGCCAAGAATGAGGTGAATTCGCGCTTTACCGCTGATTATGAGGGCGCTAACAGAGCGCTCTGGTACTCCAAGCATGGAGGCGATCTCTTGTGCCGACATTGACTTCATAAAATGCATAGTCAAAATGAAGCGCTCCTCTTCGGGTAACGAGGCAAGTGCCTGCGCAACGCTTTGGGGCTCACTCATAATGGATGAGATTACTCGCCTGGTGTGCCAGTTCCTACAAGGGCTCGTGCAAACCTGCTCAAAGAGATTCTTACGCCGAGATACAAGCCTGGAAGGGTGAGCAAGAAGAGCGCTCGCGGTGCAATCACAATCTCTGACCAATGGAAATATGTTTCTTTATCACTGATTTTCTCAAGTCGAAATAGACCTGTTCCCTTAATTATTTTTCCAGTATGTAAAACTTCACAAGAGTACGGTGGATTCCATTGCGTAACGCGCATTGAATCCAATATCCCAAAAAATTTCTTACTCGGAATTAGTCCGGTGAATGCTTCAATCTCAGTGCCGATACCTTCTCTGATTTCAGAAGTGACCCAGACTTTAGTGAGCAACATCCACTTACTTTGAGATTCCCAATCTTGAATTGATGCCCATGCTCTATCGATTGATACAGGAAGTTTGACCGTTATTGCTATTGAGTTATTCATTTACGCACACGCTGTTATGGCTTGCTCAACTGTTGTGCACCATGTAACGAGTTCACGCATTCCAGGCTTTATAAAGTTTTCTGATTCAAGATGGAGGATCAGTTCATGTAGCGGTGAATACAAGCCATAGGGATCCAAAATAATTACTGGCTTATTATGGAATTTCAGATATCGGCCAACCCAAATTTCAAAGAATTCTTCAAGGGTGCCAGCCCCGCCTGGCAAAGTAATAAAGGCTTGCGAAATATCTGTAATCATGGCCTTGCGCTCACCCATTGTTTCCACAATGTGGAGTTCATCGCTATCGCGATCAGCAAATTCAATATCCACTAGTGCTTGCGGGATTACACCAATAGTTTTTCCTGAATATTCCCGAGCACCGCGCGCGACTGCGCCCATCATTGAAATATGGCCACCACCTGTGACGAGTTCCCAATTTTTTTCACCGATAGCCTTGCCGAGTTCATGTGCCAGCTCGACATATTTCTTGTCGATAGTCGGTGATGAGGAGCAAAAGACGGCGATACGCATGAGAAGAAGAATAGGGGTTAGGCTTGGCTTATGAGTACGCAAGCATCTGGTCACGGAATAGCGACAATCGCCGGCGGAGTCGTTCTCGATACATGGTTTCCTCAACCAACTCTTGGTGGGCTACCAGCAGTTCCTTCGGATCTACAAGCCTTAGTTGGTATTGATGCGATTCGCGGAGTTTCAAAAGAACTTGTAAGTATTGAGATTAATTTAGATAAAGCGCCAACTTCTGTCAGTGATGCCTATCTTCGACTCCATTTACTCTCACATCGCCTTGTAAAACCTCATGGTCTTAACCTCGATGGAATATTTGGAATTCTCAACAATGTTGTGTGGACTTCTTATGGTCCGTGCGCAGTGGATGGTTTTGAACTAACTCGCGCGAAACTCAAAGCTGCATACGGCAATGTGAATGTATTTGGAATCGATAAATTTCCACGCATGGTTGATTACGTAATTCCAAGTGGTGTGCGAATTGCCGATGCTGATCGGGTTCGACTCGGCGCACATCTTGCACATGGTACAACTGTGATGCATGAAGGATTTGTAAACTTCAATGCAGGAACTCTAGGTACATCCATGGTTGAAGGACGCATTTCTGCTGGCGTTATTGTCGATGATGGAAGCGATATCGGCGGCGGTGCATCGATCATGGGCACTCTTAGTGGTGGTGGAAAACAAGTAATTTCAATTGGAAAGAAATGTTTACTTGGGGCTAACTCAGGGCTTGGAATTTCACTCGGCGAAAATTGCGTTATCGAAGCAGGCACATACATCACTGCTGCAGCAAAAGTTCGACTTCCTGATGGCGAGATTGTAAAAGCTGGAACTCTCTCTGGTGCTAATAATTTATTGTTTCGCCGAAACTCTCAAGATGGCTGCTTAGAAGTAATTATGCGCACCGGTTCTTGGGGTGGACTTAACTCAGTTCTGCACGCTGACTAATTCAAACCAAGCAGATGGAATCTTTGTTCGACTTCTAAAAGTTTCTCCGCGCAAAATAACTTCGACACCTGCACTCGATATAGCTCTTATCATCGCAACCGTTCCAGTTGAATTTCTATTCACAATTTCCAATATTGCAATATCGGGAAGTAGAAATGCAGCGGCAACTATCTCTTGAGAAACTGTGCGATCCCATTTTGCATAGCGAGGGTTGAGTGCAATATCGACGCTAGCCGAATCTGGAACACTCAATGCAAATAATCGATCACTCCCCCAAGCATTGATGGCCGACTCTGTTTGGCCACCACTAGATGATGAGAAATAGGCATTTATAGGTAGGCCCTTCATCGTTACTGCAATTCCTGTTGAATCACTAGACATAGTTGCATCTACTGCTTCTTTCCAAAATTTTCCATAAAACGGCTCGCTCTCTTTTGCAAACCCGATAAAACTTTGGTCAGAAATTGAGTCATATAAATTGCAATCACAGGAGCTCTTTATTGTTCCAATTTTGCTCAGCGCATATGTTCGTGAGGCGATTACTTGTGCTTGTAGCGCTGCCGCAGGCCAAGAGGATGGGACTTCTCCAATTCCATAGAGGTATTCATCGTGAAGACGTAATGAGTTTGTGGCTTCTATAAAATATTTGCCATCTTTGGTACGTACTGATTTTAATTGAATCTGGCCGTATCTATACTTCAAAGTTCCTTTGGAATTAGTTACCGAAACAGTTGCACTCTCGCCACTCCATCTAACTATAAATTCTCGACTACGAGTAAGTACTTGACTTTTTTTGCCTGTCGTCGATGTTAGGGAAATCTGTGAGCCAGATATAGAGAATGAAAATGAACTCTTGAATGGAATTTGTGCCACCGCTTGTTCATTTGTTGTAAAAACGTTTAGTGTCGAATTAGAAGAAGCAGAAGAGAGTTTGATGCTTTTGAGTAAATGACCGATATTTACACGAATTGTTTGCGTATCAGGTAATGACTCAATTTCAACGCCCGAGTAGTAATACTGAAGGATTGATATAGGTGTTTGACCAGCGAGGGCCATCGCTCGCGCACCTATTTGACTCATTCCAACGCCGTGGCCATAACCAGATCCGCGAAAGGAAAATGAGGTTGGAATATCAATTGCGTGGGCTTGCGGAAGAAAGAGCTGAAGAGAAAGTATTGCAATAAGGCTCTTAGAGATCCTCATCGACAACTGCGCTCTTTCCGAGATGAAGAAATTCTTGGTAGGCATCAATTACAGTATTTGGCTCACCACGTTGAATAAGTTTGCCTTTGTGTAGCCAGGCAATGTCATTACAAACTTCTCGTAGCGTTCTCATAGCGTGGCTAACTAAAATGAGTGCACGATCTTCACTGCGCAATTCCTTTATTCTGTTAAGACTTTTCTCCTTGAACTTGGCATCGCCAGTACTCAGTGCTTCATCTACTATGAGAATATCTGGACGAACAGTTGCTGCCACTGAAAAAGCTAGACGGGCATACATTCCAGAGGAATAGCTGCGCATTGGTGAATCAATCGCTTCTCCCAATTCAGAAAAATCAGCGATTTCATCAAAATGTTGCTCAATCTCATCGCGACTCATTCCAGCTGCCAGGCCACCAAGAAGTACGTTGTCGCGACCAGACATTGCAGGATTGAAACCGACTCCAAGTGCCAGCAGAGTGCTTACGCTTCCATACACTTCAACTCGTCCTTGAGATGGAGGCAAGATTCCTGCAATAACGCGCATCAAGGAAGATTTTCCTGCACCGTTAGTACCAATTACTCCTAATACTTGACCATACTCAATATCGAGATTTACATCATCGAGAGCGCGAATAGTTCTTGTCTGTTTGCCACCAAGACTTTTTAGTCGCGCCTTGAGAGTTGGTCTGCGATCTATCGCAGTTGTATATGTAAGACCAAGATTGCGAACTGAAACCGCAACTTCATTGGTAATCAATGGCGTGTTAGAGACGGACGGCAAATTCACGCTCCCTTGATAGGAAGAAATATGTACCAACTAGAAAAATTCCCAGAGCCCAAGCAAGGCCTTGAAGCATGCTCGATGTTTCAGGTACTTGTGAATGAACCACTGCTTTAGACCAAGAATCTAAGATGGGAAATAGTGGATTGAAAACTTCTAATGCACGTAGTTTTGGAGACAGACTAGAGGCTTCATAAAGAATTGGTGAAAGATAGAGCAGCGTCCGTGTCAGATACGGTAAGAAACTAGTTATATCTCGAAAATAAACATTCACACATGAGATTGTGATTGCAACACCTAATGCAAAAAGCATGGTTATGAAAAATACAGGAATCGCCCAAAGCATCTCCCATCCAAAGGGAAGTCCAATAATCGTTCTCATAACTAGAAAAACTAAAAGAGTCGGTAGGAATTTGAAGAGCGCAATAATTGTTGCTGATATCGGAAGCATAATGCGCGGGAATGCGGTGTTGAGAATTAGACGTTGCCCAGCCGTTACTGATTTGACGCCACCTGTGAGGCTATTACTTACTAAATAAAATAAAAATAAACTAGCTGTTAGGTGGCCGTATCGAGTTGAATCACTACTGCCGCCGATGATGACAATAAGTAGGAAATAGACAGCGGAGAGCAGCAATGGGTTGAGGACTAACCATAATTGCCCAAAGACTGAATCAAAATGCTGTTCTCGTAATTCAGATTTTGAGTACTGAGAAATAAAAGTTCGACGTGCCCACAGCGATTTCCAATAGCGACCTAGCGGGGGAAGGCCTGCCCGGAATGGTTCGTAGACTTGAAGTGGGGCACTCATAGATGAAAGGTTACCTCAGCGAGGCATGGAGATATGTCTTACTTGGCCTTGGGGGCAAGTGATTTAGGTGAAGTAATGAATCCAATGCCCCATGAAATATGCATCGTCAGCAAAATAAGAGGCATGCAGATGATTTCACCGATAGATCGAGCAATTCGAAATGATGCAAGCAAAATAAAGGATAGATAGATTGCTAATGGAACTATAAATATTGTTGAAAAAAATAAACTCATCAGAATTGAGAGCGAACTTCCCAGCACAGCAATAGGTGGTGCAAGATAGCGATAATTGATTGTTCCTTGATGAGTTCGCGAGACAACCCTGCGCCAACGCCCATAATTGAAATATTGCTTTGCAAGTGCAAGCACAGATGAGCGTGGTCTATACGTTACAACGAGTCGTGGATCGAAATAAATCTTTCCTCCAGCGCTGCGCAATCTGTAATTGAGTTCCCAATCTTGTGCACGCGTAAATCTCTCATCGAAACAACCCACTGCAATAAGTGCCTCTTTTCTAAATGCTCCTAGATAAACAGTATCTACCTCGCC
>CAMBGL010000050.1 GCA_945866155.1 Bifidobacterium breve | reverse complement strand
CTAGAACTCGATCTCCTATTTTTCCTGCAAGTCTCTCAATGAGAATTACTCGCTCTCCCTCAATTTCTTCAACAACTAATTCTGCAACCGAGCCATAATCAACAGTGTCTGAGATTGAATCACTGACGGATGCTTTAGATAGATCAATTGAAATTGCAAGATCTACGAGAAAATTTTGACCTTCTTCGGCTTCGAAATCAAAGAGTCCGTGATATCCAAATGCGCGGATTCCTGTTAGAAGAATTTGATCGCTCATGCGCTAATCACTTCTTTATGTGGCTTCACGCTATGAACTCTAATAGCCCAAATACCTGTCGTGGATAGCCTTTGTGTGAGCGCGATAGTTGCCACCTCCCGCAAATCCGGATTATCTCCGCCAAGGAATCGCTTGCGAGATGCGCCGACAAGAACGGGATACCCTAAATCTACAAAGCGAGATATCGAATCAATAATTGCCCAATTATGGTCTGCATCTTTAGCAAATCCAAGACCTGGATCAATTATCAAATTATCTTTTTTGATTCCTGCATCTAGTGAGGCCTTGATGCGCTCTTGAAGTTCGTTTATTACTTCACTAACTACATCTTTATAGACTGCCTGGGAATTCATATCTTTGGAATGGCCACGCCAGTGCATAGCAATATAAGGAAGTTCAAGACTTGCAGCCGTTGAAAGCATTTCTTTATCGGCAAGACCGCCGCTGACATCATTAATAATTGAGGCGCCTACTTCGATAGCTTTGCGAGCAACTTCTGAGCGCATAGTGTCAATACTTATCTGAACGCCTAACTTAGATAACTCTTTGACTACTGGAATAACACGATTCAACTCTTCATCAAGAGTAATTCGCTCCACACCAGGTTTAGTGGATTCCCCACCAATGTCGATTATGTCTACGCCTTCTGCAATCATTTCATGGCCTCGTCGAATTGCAGATTCAAAGTCATTATATTTTCCACCATCAGCGAAAGAGTCAGGTGTGATGTTGAGAATCCCCATAACTAACATGAAAATTACTTACTTGTTATTAGGCTTATTGCTTCAGCGCGAGTTGCAGGATTTGTAAGCGCACCGCGTACAGCACTTGTAGTTGTACGAGCATTCGATTTCTTTACCCCACGCATAGACATGCATAAGTGTTCACAATCGATTATGACAATCACACCAAGTGGATTGAGAATCTTTACCATCGCATCAGCGATTTGAGTTGTAAGTCTTTCTTGTACTTGAGGACGTTTCGCATAAAGATCAACAAGGCGTGCAACCTTTGAAAGACCAGTTATTTTGCCTCGTGGGATATAGCCAACGTGTGCGAGCCCATGAAAAGGCGTTAGATGATGTTCGCAATGAGAAAAAACTTCGATATCTCTAATTATTACTAACTCCTCATGGCCGATATCAAATGTAGTTGTAAGAACATCTTCAGGTGATTGCCACAGTCCTTCAAAGTTTTCTTTGAGTGCACGAGCAACACGGGCAGGAGTTTCTTTCAAACCATCACGATCTGGATCTTCTCCTAGAGCGCTTAGTAATTCGCGAATCGCACGTTCTGCACGTTTTTCATCGTATGGATTTATCGCTCTGCCATCACCGAGCGAGATTGGATTTATCTCACTCACTCTTTGGTTTCCTCTTTGAAACCTTCTTTACGGGTTCAATTTCAACTACTGCTTTTGCAGGAACATCTACAGGAGGTTGGTCAGAAGGAATGCGAGTTGCAGAGCCAGTCCACGCTGGACGTCGCGGCCATGCCTTTACTTTTGCAAAGATTTGTGAAATTTCATCTTTGTTGAGAGTCTCTTTATCAAGTAATTGCAAGACCATCTCATCCAAGATTGAACGATTTGCTACCAAGATATCGAATGCTTCTTGATGTGCATTCTCAATCAGAGTACGAATTTCACGGTCAACAATTCCTGCAACACTCTCTGAATAATCACGTTGGTGGCCAAAGTCGCGCCCCATAAATGGTTGTGACTCAGAACCGCCCAATTTGATTGCACCGATTGCCTCGGTCATTCCATATTGAGTAACCATTGCACGAGCAAGGGCTGTTGCCTTTTCAATATCGTTAGAAGCGCCAGTTGATGGATCATGGAAAATTAATTCTTCGGCTGCGCGTCCACCAAGTGAATATGCCAATTGATCTAACAATTGATTACGAGTAGTTGAGTACTTATCTTCATCTGGCAAAACCATTGTGTAACCAAGAGCGCGACCACGAGGCATGATTGTAATTTTGTGCACTGGATCTGTATGTGGGAGCGCGAATGCAACGAGTGCGTGACCGCCTTCGTGATAGGCGGTGACTCGACGCTCATCATCACTCATAATGCGTGATTTGCGTTGCGGCCCAGCCATTACGCGATCAATGGCTTCATCAAGTTCTGCATTTGTAATTAATTTCTTTTCTTCGCGAGCAGTAAGTAGCGCAGCCTCATTGAGAACGTTTGCAAGATCAGCGCCGGTAAAGCCTGGCGTACGGCGCGCATAATTGATGAGATCAACGCTTTCATCAATTGGCTTATTCTTGGAATGAACTTTGAGAATTTCTTCGCGACCTTTGAGATCTGGACGGTCGACTGCAATCTGGCGATCAAATCGACCAGGACGCAAGAGCGCTGGATCCAATACATCGGGACGGTTAGTTGCTGCGATTAAAATAACTTTTGTATTCTCTTCAAAGCCATCCATCTCAACTAATAATTGATTAAGTGTTTGTTCACGTTCATCGTGACCACCGCCCATGCCTGCTCCGCGTTGGCGTCCCACTGCATCGATTTCATCAACAAAAACAATTGCGGGTGAATTCTCTTTTGCTTGAGTAAATAGATCGCGTACTCGAGCAGCACCAACACCTACAAACATTTCAACAAAATCAGAGCCTGATATTGAATAGAAAGGAACTCCTGCTTCACCAGCAACAGCGCGAGCTAAAAGTGTCTTACCTGTTCCTGGAGGGCCATAGAGCAATACTCCCTTTGGAATTTTTGCTCCGAGGACTCCGTACTTTTCCGGGTTGGCGAGGAAATCTTTTATCTCCTCGAGCTCTGCAATTGCTTCATCTGCACCTGCAACATCTTTGAATGTTGTCTTTGGTACATCGTTGCTTTGAAGCTTTGCGCGAGATCGACCAAATTGAAATACACGATTTCCTCCACCTTGCGCTTGACTCATCATGAAGAAGAAGAGCAAGCCAATCAATATAATTGGTGCCAGAGAGAATAAGAATGAAACCAAGAGCGACTGTCTTGGAACATCTACATTCCAACCCTTTGTCGGTGGATTACCTGTAAGGGCATCAATAATTGTTGGCTCTTGTCGCGCCACATATGAAGATTCGACTTTGCTCGAACCATTTATAGTCTTGCCTGCTTTGAGAATAAGACGAAGCTTCTGACTCTTATCAACAACTATTGCCGATTCGACATCTGAAGTAGCAATCGCATCGAGTGCTTGAGAGGTTTGAATTTTTGTATATTTGTTTCCAGCACTTGTAATTTGCCCAAAAATAGTGACCGCAAAAATGGCGGCAACAATCCAGACGAGTGGTCCGCGAAGTAGGCGCCCCATACGAGTTGTTGGCTTCTTGGGGGCCTCTTTCTTTTTGGCATCTTGAGAAGTTTTCTTCGTGGGAAAACTCTTCTTCGGTGCCTTCTTAATCTCTGTCATATTTCGGGATATCTCGTCTCGTTATTAGGGATGATTATGTATACATGTGTTTTGCGAGAACACCAATAAATGGCAAGTTGCGATATTTTTCATCGAAGTCGAGCCCATAACCAACTACGAAATCTGGTGGTATATCAAAGCCGACATATTTCACATTTACTTCAACCTTTGCAGATTCTGGTTTGCGCAAGATTGATAAAATTTCCACACTACCTGCACCGCGTGATTCAAGGTTTGATTTTAGCCACGAAAGGGTAAGACCAGAGTCCACAATATCTTCAACAATTAAAACGTTGCGACCAGTGATGTCACGATCTAAATCTTTGAGAATTCGAACAACTCCGCTTGATTTAGTTCCGGAACCGTAAGAAGAAACCGCCATCCAATCCATATCTACATGGCGTTGCAGTGCGCGTGATAAATCAGCTACTGCCATGACTGCACCTTTGAGAACGCCAATAAGAAGTAAATCTTTATTTTCATAATCTTTATCAACGCGCGCTGCTAACTCTTTAATCTTTTCTTGTAGCGCCTTTTCATCAACGATGACACGTTCAATATCGTTTTCAATTTTCGATAGATCCACGGTGCTCCCTCAAGTTGGAATCAGTGCTGCAAGAGCGAAAGTCTGCCCGATAATCGGGAAACCTTCACACCGCCGGGAAGGTGAGCAGGGCCCTGCCCGCTCCACGAGGTGACCATTGCCTCAACTGCGCTCACATGCTCGGCATTGATAGAGCCTGAAGGGGCTCCTGCATCATAAATAGCACGCCTGAGGATTCTGGTGCGAATTGCTTTCGGTAAGGCCGCAAGGGCCTCACATCCCAAATCTGAGAGATCCATTGTCGCAATCTCATTCTCCGCCCATTCATCTAGAGCATCTGCATCATCGCGCAACAACTGCGCACTGCGTGCAAGTGCCTCAGAAATTCCGGGACCAATATTTTCTTCAAGATTTGGCAGAACAAGATTGCGGACTCGTACCCGCGCAAATTGTTTATCCGAATTATGCGGATCATTCCACGGGATTAGATTCATTTCTGTGCATGCTTTTTCAGTTTGCTCACGTGTAATTCCTAAAAGCGGACGAATGTACTTTCCATTTATCTGCGCCATCGCAGATAAGGAACGCGTCCCAGAACCTCGCCCTAAACCAAGCAAAACAGATTCTGCCTGATCATCTCGCGTGTGGCCTAAGTAGATTGCAACTGCTCCATACTTTTCTGCACATGTATCAAGTGCTTCATAACGCGCTTTGCGAGCTGATGCTTCTAGTCCTTGCAAAATTTCCACACTTACTTTAGAAATTTCATTTTCTGTAATTCCCATAGAAAGCAGTTGCGTAATAACTTTATTTGCTTGTTCGCCCGAAGTGCTTTGTAATTGATGATCAATAGTTACACCGACTACTCGAATGGCTAATGGCGGTGCTTCAATTGAAAGAGCATGAGCAAGTGCTAAAGAATCTGCTCCACCAGAAATTGCAACAAGAATGCAATCTCCTGCTTCATGCATCGTTAGCGACGTTCGTACGGAGCTTCGAATAGCAAGGGTATTTGGTGTGGAGACCATGCGATAAGACTAGACCCGACCACCAAATGGCATAAGCCCATTAACGCTATAAATGCTGGAGAAGAGCAAGCCTTTATCCTTCGAATTTGCTTCCCACATCATTCCGTTACCTGCATAAATTGAAATATGGTGAATCGTTGAAATTGTTCCTTTGTAAGAATAGAAAAGTAAGTCACCAGGCACTAACTCATTGAGAGATACATGCTTTGTGTAACCCGAATACAAAGCAGAGTTGAGTCGATCCCAATTAGGCCAACCTAAACCAGCATTCTTATACGCTGCATATACAAGCCCTGAACAGTCAAATGTATTTGGACCCTCTGATCCCCACACATATGGTTTACGTGCAACAACTTGTTTCTTTGCAAATTCAACTGCCTTTAATCGCATTGATTCATTTGACCTTATTGTTGAGCGCCCTTTGAAGCCAATATCTGGCCAAATCTTTTTCTGGCCTCCTGTTTTTGCAGCAGTATTTGCTTGACTCTCTTCAAGTAGTGCAAGCTGGCGTTGTTGCTCAAGAGTTGTGCGAACTTTCTTAGCGCTTGCGAGTTCTTTCATAATTGCATCTTGTACTTTTTGCAATTTTGCGACTTCTTTTGCTTGCTCAGCTTTTGCATCATCAGCAATTTTCTTAGCTGCTGCAACTTTCTCAGTTGCCTTCTGCTGCACTATTTTTGCATCATCTGCTGCGCGTTTGGCAGCGCGAGCAACTATTTCTGCTGCTTTGAATCGTTCAAGTGCAACAGTATTTTGTGAACCTAATGTACTAAGAGTCGAAAGTTGATCGATCATATCCTGGGGTCCATTGGAGCTAAGTATTGGTTGAATATCACTCATGCTTCCGCCCATGATGTAAGCACTTGCAGCAAGTTTGCCGATAACTCTGTGTGCTTGTGCAACATCTTGAGCAGTCTCTGCGGCGTGTGCTGCTGCTGCCTGTGCAGCTTTTGTGGCGATCGATAATTCATTCTGTGCTCTTACATATAAGGCCTGAGCAGTATTTGCCTTAGCGGTCAGTGATCGAAGTGTTTGGTTTGCCGCCGCTAATATCTTGCTCGCTGCATCTGCAGCTTTTTTCTTTGCCGCTTCAACTTTCCTTGCCGCTTCAATTTCAGCAAGTGTCGGTTTAGGAGTTTTTGCTAATGCTGGCGTTGACCCCAGAGTAAGCCCGAGGACAAGCGCAAGTGAAAGCGCTCTGTATCGTCTCAATGAAAACCCCCAGGGAAGTAACTGACCTAAAGGATAAGACAGCAACCTTTGAAAACTGAGGTTCTAGCCGTGGGTGTCTCTAATTAGCTACATCACGGCGTACAAATAAGAACGATGCAATAGTTACAGCAACTGCGACGTATATCCCACCGACTAAGAGCGCATGTGAATATTCAATACTTTGCACCGATCCCCTTGGTGTGCCACCAGATGCAATTGCAGAAAGCTGGGCTCCCGGTAACCAATCTTGTAATGAATTCTTTACTGCAATTAATAAATTTTCGACAATGAGCAACCAAAGAACACCTATTGAAATTGCGCTAATTGGTGACCGAAGTAAGAGTCCGAGAACCATTCCGATCGTTCCAAATCCGATTACAGAGATAATTACATTTACAAAAGTGGTCAAGATTGCTTGCCGACCATCTGGGCCAAACCATAAATCTGTTGAAACTTTCGCACCAGGAGCCAGAATCACTGATGCACCAATGCTCACGATTGCAGCAAGAAGAATCATGACAAGGGCAAATAGTTTCATTGCAATGAATTTTCCAAGCAAGATTCGCAGACGACCAGGTTGGCGCACTAATAAATTGCGTAGCGTTCCGTATGTATATTCCTGGGCAGTTTGCGCAGCAAAAACACAGAGCGCAATAATTCCAAGGAATCCACCAACGCTACTAAATCCTTGTACACCACCGGTTGCAAGACCTAAAACCGCTCTCCCGACTACGCGTCCACGATCAGAATTTCCTTGTGGTGAATCAATAAGTAAGAAAAGTAATGAGGAAAAGAGTGAGCTAAAGAAGACTACCGCTCCCATCGTTCCTAAGAACAATGTGGGACGACGTAATTTACGAAGTTCAGCAAAAGCTACACGCCACATTATTTCTCTCCCGTCATCTCAAAGAAAGTTTCTTCCAAATTCGGAAGTTGAGGGGTGAGTTGCGAAAGCGTAATTCCGGCATCAAATGCTGCCTTATTTAAAATTGCTGCCCACTCCTTTGGACCTTCAACATGGAGTGCGCCATCTCGAATAGTTGCATGATGTCCCGCGCTCTTTGCAATTGTTAGCAACGTATCTAGATCAGATTCATTCTGACCTTTAGCAATAATTACAGGTTGTTGTGCATGCAATAGATCATCAATTTTCCCAGTGAAGACAACTTCACCTTTGCGAAGCATTACCAAGTAATCGCTAATGATTTCAAGCTCTGAAAGTAAATGTGAAGAAACAAAGACAGAGGTGCCGTTATTAGCGAGTGTGCGCAGTAAATCGCGAACTTCCTGAATACCTTCAGGGTCTAATCCATTTGTTGGTTCGTCCAACATCAATAATTGTGGATTTGGAAGAAGCGCTGCTGCAATTCCTAAGCGCTGCTTCATTCCCAGTGAATAAGTTTTATATTTTGATTTTGCACGATCACCAAGTCCTACTTGCTCCAATAAACCTTGCATGCGATCTGTTGAAAAGCCACCGAGTGTTGCAAGGTAATTCAAATTTTCTCGCCCACTCAAAGCAGGATAAAAAGCAGGACCCTCAATCATCGCTCCAACGCGAGGCAAATATTTTTCAGGGTGCTTGATTGAATGGCCCAAGATCTCACCCGTTCCACCTGATGGCGTAATGAGTCCCAAGAGCATTCGCATTGTTGTTGTTTTCCCCGAACCGTTAGGGCCAACAAAGCCACATACTGTGCCGAGGGGAACTTCAAA